>CAXGRW010000203.1:0-8338 GCA_964012125.1 uncultured Rhodopirellula sp. | reverse complement strand
CCCTTGCCACTTGTGCTGTCAATCAATCTCTGCAGCAACCATTGGGTGCTCAGGAGCCACTGTTCAATTCGCCGGTTTCGGTGGGCGAAAGTGTCGGGGCAAGAGGATCGATCGCTGCGCTAACCGAACGGTTGAATCCGAAGATTGCCAGCTTGCGTCAGGCGGCGCTTAAGATCCTTCAACCAACACCCTCGGAGCTTGAAAAGGGACTGCGGTTGCATGCCGATTCGGTCGTGTTCGATTCGTATGGATTCTCGCCTCGTGCGGCGGTTGACGGTGAGGCACTTGCCAAACTTGTGAAAAACGGTGCTTCGACAATTGAATTGGATGATGTTCGCGAAGACATGATGATGACCCGAGTGGCAACCGATCCAGTTCAGCAACAGGAGTATCGTGATGCTTGGCGAGCATCAGGAGTTACCTGCATCTTCCAGAATGCAGGAGAGGAGGGGCAGGACCCGATGCGATTGCTGAAGCGACTGGCGCGTTTTACTTACGTCACTGACATGATGCGTGGGTTTGTTTCCAAAGCTGCTTCCCCACAGGATGTTCTGACTGCGAAACGGGAAGGTCGGCATTGTCTCTACATGACAGGTAACGGCGTGCCGTTAACACAGCAGTGGGTTTCGGTTCCAGATGAGTTGAGGTACGTGCGGATCTTTTATCAACTCGGTATTCGAATGATGCATTTGACTTATCAGAGACGAAATATGATCGGTGACGGTTGTGGGGAAAAAACGGATGCCGGTTTAAGCGATTTTGGTGAAGCAGCCATTGCCGAGATGAATCGGGTTGGCGTGATTCCTGACTGTGCCCATAGCGGTTGGCAAACGAGCTTGGAAGCGGCGAGGGTTTCAACCAAGCCAGTGGTCGCAAGCCATTCCGTTTGCGGGGCGATCTATCCACACATTCGCAGCAAGCCGGATGAAGTGATCAAGGCCATTGCTGATTCCGGTGGCTACATCGGAATATGCTGCATACCTAGATTTCTGCGTGGCGACGGGGATGTCAGCGTGTTGCTCAATCACGTCGATCACGTGATTCGCAAGTTTGGTCCTGATCATGTTGCGATTGGAACAGACGTTGCCTACCAGTCGCAGGACGCCAGTCGCGAGAGAGCAAAGGTACCCAGTCGGGGTAAGCGGCGGACGGAGTTCCGATCGTTGTGGCCGGCGGATGATTATCAGACCAGCCAGCAGGCGAATGATAGTCTTGCCTGGACCAACTGGCCCCTGTTTACGGTGGGGTTGGTGCAGCGTGGCCACAGTGATGATGTCATCCGCAAAGTCATTGGCGGCAATGTCATGCGTGTTGCCAAAAGCACACTGGTGTAGGTGCTGGATGCATCAACTCAATCAACAACACGCAGTTTTAAAACCGACTTGTGGTGTCGAGGTGGCAATTGCTGCCAATCAAGCGGCCTGCAATTTGCGGTTGTGCTGGGCAAAATTGATCCAGTCGGTGACTTCCTCGAGGTCAGGTAGGTTTCCACCACGGAGGATTCGTTTCCCTTCCTTGCTGCGGGCGATGGGGTCGATGATCTGGAACAGTTCATCGGCGTCCCAGCCAGCAAGGTCTTCTGGTGTGACAATGTCGGCTGCCACTAGCAGTTGTGCATCATGCCCTCGCAGCATTGGAATGCAACAGACCAGTGTCGTTTGTTGTTGCCACTGTAGCACTGTATCTGCGTCGACACGTCGGTGATCCAGTTGCTCAGCGATCTGGTCAGAGTCGCCATCAAGCAAGTCTTGGATGGTGTAGACACCGATTGCTTGCAGACGTTCTTCCATCCGTTCACCGATCGAGGGTGCATCGACGACTGGGGCATCTTGCTGAAGGTAGAAGCGTAATTCGCGAATTTCAGTTTCAAGTTCAGTGGCCACGTTGGAGGCTTGCGCATCGACGGTGGCGTTATGTTCGAACTGTACAACACTGGTTCGACTTGTTTCAGGCTTATGGTTCACCTGTGCGTGCTTGCGTTTTTGTCGGTGGCTGTGTTCGCCGCGACGATTGCGTTTTAACGCGGGCGCAAAATCTGCTTCGTGCTTTGGTCCGGCACGTCGACTCTCGCCGGTGCGGGATGTTTTTTGATCTGCTTTATTGTTGCGTCCAAGTTGATTGTTGGCTTTGCCAGTTTGCGAGCCAAGCCCTTGACTATTTGCTGTCGCAATCCAGCCTGTGATGCGGGCAAGTTCATGGCTGCTGCCGCTTAGTAAGAGTTGTTGTCCTCTTTCGGTTGCCAGGAAGGTTTCCACTTTGTGCAGCAGGGTGATCGGGGGAGTAGCTGCAAGCGTGGCAGGGGTTGTGATACCACAAGCAACAAGGATTCTTGCATCGAAACCTCGCAGTTTTGGAACGCGGCAAACGAGTCGGCATTCTGCCTGCCAACGTCGGATCGTGTTCGCTTCCACATTTGCCAACCCTAATGCATCGGCCAATCTGCAGGGGTCCTGTTGCATCAGGTGGACGACATGGCTGACTTGTAGGCCCCTCAAGCGAGCAGCAGCGACGGCATCGATGGACGGGCCCTGATCAATGGGGCTGTCTACCGAAAGAAAGAAGGGTGAGGCAGGGGCCGCAGTTGAAACGTTACGGTTGTTGGACATCCGGATATCTTCCTTGGCAGTTGAGGGGCATTGGTCTCGCGCCATTGAGGGACTTCCAGTCGCAGCGTTTGGTGCGTTGGGGGATTCAATGGTTGTGTAAGTGTCGGTGTAGTAATAGCCATCGCGGTACAACGATCCGTCCGAAGCCCAGTCCGTTGACTCACTTGGAACTGAAGCACTGGAATGGTTGGTGGCGTTAACGCTGTTTCCTTGGGTATCCTGCCACGCCATGTCAAAGCGTTGGTTTGCGTTCACGTTTGGCATGGAGTTGCTACCTTTCATGGGAATTGCATCTTCGGGGACATCCCGAAGTCCATAAGTATGAGGGTGAGGACCGACGTAGTTTTCAGATGCGTAACTTGATTTCCAAAGTGGTCTGTGCGGATGCGCGATGCGTTCGGAATGTATTTGTTCGATGCGTGAACCCACGCGCTGAAGTTGCGCCGTCAAGTGTTCACTGCTAGTGAGGACAAGCAGTTGGCGACCGTCGCTGGCATAATCATGAAGAGCAGAAGTAAATGCTCCGTTCACACTATGGCGGGCAAAGGGTGTACCGGAGTCAGCATGGTCAATGCATCGGTCCTGCAGAAGTTGCTCTACTTCGTCCAGAGTTTCGATGACGAGTGGAACATGGCGGCCAGAGCGGGCGAGGAATTCACCTGCTGCCATTCGGACAGCAAGGACGGCGCACGCTTTGTCAAATTTGACGCACTCCGTGGTGTCCTTTCCGTCGACCTTGATCATTCCCTTAGTAGCGCCGAGTTGGTCCGTTGGCGTTGCGGCGACTTTTTCTGCTGACCATTCAATGCGTTGCAGCCGACCACCTGTCAAGCGAATCAACCAACGGCTGGCCTCGTGTGCCAGCGTTGATGATGTTGTGGATTTTTGGGCGGGAAAACCAAGCTCAGTTAGTTGTTGCGTTCGACGTGTTCGCAGCCATTGTGCCCGTGCTAGCGAACTAATGCGAGCGTCAACTTCTTGCAGTTCCTTGATCAGTAGTTCCCGGTTGCTGCGGGCTGATTCCTGATCTGCGTAATCTCGATTTATGTTTCCTCGGTCTTCGTCGAGCCATCTGAGCCGGGTGTTCGATGTGCCGCGTACGTTCAAACCGCTGTTCTGCATGCTACGACGAACTTCCGCAGCTTCAGTCAGGCAGATGTCCAGGCTCAGTGTGACGCTTTCCAGTTCGGCTACTCGGTCCTTGCGCTCGCGATTCCATGTCTCCATTTGATGGTTTCTGGAATCTGACCATTGTCGATCCGTCACACCGCCAAGTGTATGAGTTCGGCGAAGCACCTCGTCACGATGACGCTTTAACTGCTTGATGGCCGATAGAAGCCATTGTTCGCAGCGGCGAGCCAGCGACAATTCGTGCATCGGCGGTTGGGATGCTGTCGTTGGGTGACCTTGGTTGTAGCTGTGGATCTGTCGCAGATCCTCGCGAATCGTTCGCAACGTGGAACTCAGCGTCGTTGCTGTGCCAGGGATGCTCTGGTCTTGTTCGTACCAAGATCGACTCGCACGGTCTGGGCCAGCGTATCTATCCACGAGCCAATCGATTTGTCGCGTTGCAAGCAGGATATGCTGATTGATTGGTTCGCGACCGCGACCGCGGGCAAGCGGAGTTCGTTCGGCCGTAGCAACTTCCTGATCAGAGGAATGGGGTTGATCAAGCCTGTGTAGGAAGCGATTTAAACGCATTCGTCGTAGAGATCGTTCGTCGACAGGTGAAGCTGCCGAAGTTACTCCGCTTTTCTCTGTGAGCAGGCTGTGTTGCAGAGCAGCAACTTCCATCTGCGCACGTTGCCAATGAACCACTTGTGCATCAATCTCTTCAAGTTGACGCTGCTTTTGAGTTCTATCAGTGGTTGTTGCTTTTGTCCCATGATCACTTGCATGGGTTTGGAATGGTCGCTTGCTAAGATCGCTCAGGCGATTTCTGATCTGATTACGCTTCGATCGAAGAGTGCGGGCTCGGTCGTGCAACTCTCGCAAGCGTGATTGTAAATGCGATTGCCGTTTTCGTTCTGCTTCACTATCCGGCAGTACACTCTGTTGTGTCTCATTCGAATCCGAGATGGCTCTGGATGTTCTGAAATTTGATCGCGTCCCGGCGGTCGGTTGGGACGTGAATGAATCGTACACAGCGACCTTGGATTTATTGTCGGGACACGGGTCATCATTCAGGCACTCGGTGAGCCATGATCGTCTCGAGAGCAACGATGCGTGTTCTGTTTCTTCAAGTGGGCCTACAACAGATTGCAAACTTGCAAGCTCCGCCTCAATGTCCGCCAAGTCCGATCGGATTTGTTTTACAGAACGTCGGTGATCAGGAGTGTTTGCATGTGTTGTCGTGAACGCATGAGTGCCGAGATTGTTGTGTCGGGCCGGTGATGAAGCACCCGCATGGGACAACGCGTCATCCTCAAAAGCTGATGCCATTTCAGGGGAATCTTGCGCAGAGTGATGGAGGTCAGTGCCTGCGTTGACATTCGGGGGTGATGGCTCACTTTTCCCCGATCCGCAGGATGGACGAATGTCCAGACCGCTACGCACACATGCCGAAACCACCCGTGCGACGTTGGTCACTGCTGCATCAGTGATCACGCAGTCGGCGATTGCTTCGGGAATTTTGAATGACTGGATTGCGAGGTCGGCATCATTGTGGTCGCTGATGTTTTGCAACCAGCCTGTCAGTTCCACGCCAAAATTGACAGGATCTGTACCCCGTGGTTCGTATTGGATCGTCTGGCGACCGCGAGCGGTACCATCTTGTTCGCGGTAGTAGTGGACCAGTCCATGGGGACCCGCGAACACAACCCGGCCCGTTGAAGAACTCAGCATGCCAAGGGGATATTCGCGTTCAACTAGAGCGTCTCTGACGAATCGGGCCAATGCTGTTTTGCCGCTACCATCGGGAGCGTTTACGACATTGATCTGTCCCGAAAATGGTCCCAATTCGACTCGCTGTAATGGTCCGTGGGTGTCAATGTCGATGCGATCCAACAACATACCGTGGCTCCTCCGTGGCCATTCAGGTACTCCTCACGCCTTTGCGTCTGCTGAGTTCCTGCAATGTGAATTCTGCGACTTCCTTGTCGATCCGAGCTTCCCATGCCAATGTCGACGTGGTGGCTCAAGTGAACGCTGCCAGCAAGCGGCACGCTCGCTTCAACCTTAGCGAATAGTGCTGTTTCACGGAAAGAGCGAAATCCAATCTGGATGCCGATGAATCGCTAGCAAATGCACTGGATGGTGAACTTGTGCCGAAAATGGTCTTGGCGGTGTTGGTTAGCCTTTGTTACAGGGCTAAGCAGGCGGCCTTTCCCCATTCGTGGAATGGACGCTCGATGTGCTATTACAAGACAAGTTCAATGCGCTGCTCGGCAGTGCGTGATAAGCAATTGTGTCGCAGTGTGGCATGGAATGTTTGATACAGGCCTTTTTGGAATTCAGGATGTCGATTAAGACTCAATCACGCTTCTGTTCACGACCAATCACGGCTGCCTTGACGGTGGTAGTGGTAGTAACTGCTTTTGGTGGGATCATGGGCTGTCAGGATGGTCCGATGTACGCCATGAAAAATGCCAATCCTTACTACAGGTGGCACGAGTGGCAGGCAGACGAGGCATTTGGCACAACCGAGCATGAGCGTCGGGCGCAATTGGCACAATTGGCAGAAGACATTGGCGGTTACGATGCCGCTGTGCAAACCAAGTGGTTAAGTGCACTGAGTCACGTCATGGATACAGACGAGAGTGCTGAAATGCGGCGTTTGGCCGTCATGGCAGCAGGAAATGTTGATGGCTCACCATCGTTGCCGATTTTGGAAAAGGGCATGGATGATGGTAGCGTCAAAGTACGCATGCAAGCCTGTCGTGCTCTTGGCAATCAGACAACCGATGAAACCGTTTTGTTGTTGGCGAGTGCCGTCGGTTCTGAAACCAGCACCGATGTAAAGCATGCAGCGATGCGTGCGTTACAGGATCAATCCAGCCCCAAGGCTGTCGAAGCACTCCGCTTGGCACTTTCCGATCGCGATCCATCGACACAGAATTTGGCTATTGCATCTTTGAGGGGTGCGACCGGAAAAGATTATGGTGATGATCCAGAGATTTGGATTGCAGCGTTAGATGGGCAACCTGTCGAAGAACGCCCAACTCGATTTGCTGATCGCTTGCGAGAGTTGTTCTAGGCACTTTGTGCCGAACAAATGCCCGTTTTGGGTTCCAAGCAGTCACCCGAGAGGGATCCGCAATTTGGGGAGTGCTGCCCGCCTGCGTTTTCACTATCAGACGCGAATGGTTTTCATCTCTGCAGGAAATGCCTGATTGAGGCATGTTTTGAACCTCGGCAGGCAAGATGTGCGTACCACCCCCTTCCGTCCGCCTGCAACCTGAAGGAAACTAGGTGTTTTCTGATCGGTAGGCGAAATACAAGGGCGTTGTCTCGCGATGAAATATGTAATTGTGATTCCGGATGGTTGTGCCGACGAACCGATCGACGCACTTGACGGAAAAACACCATTAGAGACGGCTCGGATGCCAGTCACCGATGCGCTCGCCAAAGCAGGATCCTTGGCTTTGGCAAACAACACACCCCAGCATCTGCCTGCTGGCAGTGAGGTGGCAAATCTGTGTCTGCTCGGCTATGACCCCGATGCCTACTTCACAGGGCGTGCCCCTTTGGAAGCTGCTGCTCAGGGAATCACGCTCGGCCCCCATGACTGGGCAGTGCGGTGCAATCTGGTGACGGTGGAAGATCAAGTGATGGTTGACTTCACTGCCGATCACATCACCACGGACGAAGCAAAGCAGTTGCTGGCGTCTGCGCAGGATGCTTTGCTTGAGGATATGCCGGGCGGTGGGCGGTTTGAATTTGTGCCCGGTGTGAGTTACCGGAACTTATTGGTCTATCGAGGTGAGGAAGGAACGTCTCCACCTTTTTCACGGGATACAAGAACACAGGCACCACATGATTTAACCGACCTTTCTGTGGCGGATGAATTCCCTCGTGGCCCCGGCAGTGATTTGTTGGTACGACTAATGAGTGGGTCGGCAGAATTGTTCGCCAGTCATCCGGTCAATCAGGTTCGTGTTGCTGCGGGCAAAAAACCAGCAACGAATCTTTGGCTATGGGGATTGGGTGGGGCGCCCAACTTGCCGTCATTCAAAGAACGTTATGGCGTCAACGGTGTAATGATCACGGCCGTGGATTTATTGCGTGGAATTGCGGCTTTGGCAGGTTGGTCACGTATTGAGGTAGAAGGCGCCACCGGATATCTCGATACCGATTATGCCGCCAAAGGACACGCGGCGGTGAAGGCATTAAATGACTACGACGTCGTGTGCGTGCACATCGAGGCACCTGACGAGGCGTCTCACGAGGGACGTCACGATGCAAAAATTGAGGCTTTGGAGCAGATCGACCAGCACATTGTTGCACCGTTAGTCGACGCACTGGAACAACAAGGTGACTATCGTATCCTGATCACGCCGGATCATCCGACACCGTGTGGCACCAAAAAACACAGCCATGGCATGGTTCCACTGGTAATTACTGGTGCTGGCGTGCAAGCTGATGCTCAAAGCCAGTACGATGAAGGAGCCGCGGCGGCGAGCGGTCGCAGGTTTGATCAAGGCTGGGATCTGATGGAAGCGTTTATTCGAACCAGCTGAGTTTTATTGAGGGGTGCATCGACACAACGCCGGTGACACCAGACGCCTCTTGAT
>CAXGRW010000202.1:0-8339 GCA_964012125.1 uncultured Rhodopirellula sp. | reverse complement strand
GTTGGGCAAAATGTGAGCGATGTATCAAAACAGGCAATTTGGTCTGGGTTATTCGACATTCGCGGGTTGAAAACGATCGTTTTCAACCTCAAAGGGTGTAAATCACACGTTTCGCCGTATCCTGTCGGTTGCGTGTCGCTTAAGCTTTTCTGTGAACTACAACAAGCCATGGAGTGTTCAATGTTACGTTTGCTCTCGGGGCTGCTAGCATTTGCGGCTATGATGCCGTTGTGCGAAGCAGAAGATACAGATTCAGTCGCACTGAAATATCGCAGTTATCGAAACTGGTCGCTGAAGTTACCCACCGAAAAGTGGTTCCCAGTGAAAGAGGGGATTCGACTGGCTCATGCCGGCGATGCCTTGTTTGCCTTTGAGTTTTCGGGAACCAACCTGAAGGTTGATACCAATGGTGACGGGGAGCTTGATCGGACCATCAAAGCGTTGGTTGATCCTAAGACTCAGGTCTCTACGACGCGCGTGATCTTGAGTGGCGAAGATTCGTCTGGCAAACCTTTCCGCTACGCGGCACGTCTTCGGAACGATGCTGATGGTTGGGAGTGGGCACCAGGCGGTGCAATGGCCGGATTGATACCAACGGCAGCCGGACCGGTGCCAGTCAAACTGATCGATCAAGACGGAAACGGAAAATTCAACGACATTGGCAGTGATGCGATGATTGTTGGAAATACCGATCATGCAATGATGCTGTCGACAACTGTGTTTGTTGACGACAAGTTGCAGCAGCTTGACGTTACAGACGATGGTGCGGCATTCACCTTGTCGCCGTACACCGGAGCAACTTCGGAAATCGACATGTCAACGTCGTTCAATTCGAAAGCAGTCCTGCTTTCATCGGTGATCCTGTCTTCTGATCGAAAGCATTCCTTTGATATAGGAGCAATCGATGGCCCGGTACGTGTGCCAGCGGGAAAATACACCGTTGTATCTGGAGTCGTTGGGCTTGGTCAGCATCGTGTGACAATCAAAGCGGGCAAGATGAAGCCGCTGAACCTGATGGCAGATCGATCCAAGAAGTTCGATTGGGGCGGACCTGTTTCTTCAGAGTTCAAGTTTGCCAGAGTGGGCGACCAAATCCAGTTCTCTCCGAAAGCAATCTGGTACTTTGGGAAAGCAGGTGAGCAATACACCGGATGGCTTCCGATTGGAAAGTCGCCGGAATTTAAAGTGGTGGACGCCGAAACCCAGGTGGTGCTTGAGGTCGCGATCTTACCGGGATCCTGCTGAGGACGCGGCTTTGATCCGGTCGCCGTGAGCGTACCATCCACTGCTAAAATCAATGTTGAAATGATCGCCGACACTTTCGCGTTCGGTAAAATCGAGGGCAAGCCCAAGAACTGACGCGTTGGCAGCATGCACGCGGAAGCTGGTTGCTAAGGCTTAAGCTTTCGGTGTTCATGGGACATGCCCCGTTGAAATCATTTCTTTCCGGAAACCAGCTGCCTCGCTACCGTTGACCACGGCAGCTGAGGTGCGGATTTTCGTCGTGAGCCCACTCCCGTCCTGACAAGCATTCTCAATCCGCTGGGCTACTAGCACGGGGCCAGATTACTGCTGAGTTAGATAAGCACACCATGCGATTACGGCATGCTCTGATTAGGGCAGGGCCCGCTGAGTCGCTTCCCGTCTTGAGGGCGGGTCCTAATACAGGGCAAGGTCTGGGTCGAACGTCTTCACGCTAATGGGGATCACCTGATGGCTCAGACCAGGTGACGGGCCGAGGCTGGCAATCCAATACGGGCAGGCTGTGCTGAGTATTTGACGTTTTGTGGGTTTGAAGTCGAATTGGGCATCAACCAAATTGATGGCCTTGGGGGCATTTGCGTGCCCCATCGTAAACGCTGTTCAGACTCTGTACACCTGTGGGGTCAACGGGGAGAGATTCGTGGCGGCATGTTGCGGAAACTACAGGTTTCTTTGTGCATTTTCGGCGCGTCTCGGCTAATATGCGTTTTTCGAAATTTGGTTATTTGATGCTCCGGAATGATTCTTTGAAACGCTGCGTCCAAACCTGCCTTTTTGTGGTTGCAGGATGTCTTCTGTTGCCTTTGTCGCTTGCGGCACAGTCGAGTGAGACGGTTGATCGCCCACCCGTGATCAGCAACGAGGGTGGATCCATTCCGGTGAGGGTTGTCGACGGTCGTTTGATCGTCGGTTGTGACATTTCCGGTCCCAAGTTGCGGGTTCCCGTCAATTTGTGGTTGGACTTCGATGGTGCCTATGGGTTGCAATTGCACAACCGTGCGGCGGCGCCTTTGCCTGCTGAGACGCCTGCTGGCAAACCCAACCCACTCACCCTGCACTTCACGGACTTCACACTTGAGGTGGCAAGACGAGAGTTGGGGCCTGAGGAAGACTTTGAGGAGTTCACGAAGTATCACTCAACTGAAATCGGTGAAAACGCTCTGACGGGTGCCATTGGCGCACACGTTTTGAAGCACTTTGACGTGATTTTTGACTTGCCTCAAAACAAAATCACTTTAGCACCCGCCGGCCAGCTGGCTGATTATCAACCGGCCGAAGGTGACGCAGAGCTTATCACACCCATCACATTGCAGAATGATTTGGTCTGGCTACCCGTGAGTTTGCCAGGTCCCAACGCCACGGAATCTGACGAGGCCGAAGACGAGGGAAAAACACTCACGCGTGCTCTTGCGATTGGGTCGTCGCGTTACGACACCTGCCTTGAGCGGCGGCTATGCAATTCGTTGCGTCGCCCGGCCGGCAATGTTGGGCCACTACGATGCGAGACGGTAGATTTCGCGCCCTATGTAGCTTTTCGTCCTACGGAAGTGGTGCAGGTGCATCCAGATGGCGTTGCCGGTGTGATGGGAATTAACTTGCTTGAGAAGTTCAGGATTCATATCGATCGCCGGTCTCTGCTTGCCTCGGTGCGAGCTGCACGCTCACCACAGTTCCCAACAGAGGAATTGGAATGGTTTCAGGCGATGGTGGCTGAAGATCGTGACCTCGTAATCGCGTGGCTTGAAGAACATGGTGACAACCGATTGGCGAGGGAGGCAGCTGAGTTCCTGTTGACATTAATGCTGGACGAAGGAGCAGAGACCGATGAACTCGCTGCTGCCATTCAATGGATCAATGACACGATGAAGGCAGATCTGCGAGCGACGCGGCTGTTTGACTTGATGGAAGAACTGGTCAACGAAGGGGAAGTTGATCTTGGGATTGCGGCAGGCGAAATCGGCGTCAAGAGCGCCAGGAAAGACCGTTATCCCGAAGCGAACTACAAACTGCATGGCCGTCTCGGCGAACTGCTGTTGCCCAGAGATAATCGCGAAGCGTGGCGGCATCTGTTATCCGCTGCATTCGGTCTGCCTGATGATGGCATGATCAATCTGAACCTCGCACGAGTTTATGAAGCGGACGGAAAAACAAAACGTGCGTTCAGTCGATACATTCAGGCGTTGGTCAAAGAAGAGAGCAGCGAGTTGGCGATGGAATCGTTGGTTCGAATGGACAAGGACTTACCACCTGAAGATCGTATGACCATCGAATCGATTGATCGGATGATCAGTGGTCGCGTTCGGAATTTCTCGGCGCCAGAACAATTCATTGTTGATTCATCCATTCGGACCAATCGTACGAGTCTGGTTGAATTCTTTACCAATGCGTACATCGGCACGGAGCGTCGTGGCGGTGCGATTGGCGGCGCTTTGGGCAATCAAGGTGTCCAGTCGCACTTCGGCAATAGTGAGTGCGTGTTTCTTTCGTACCATCTTCCTGTGCCGAGAATCGAACCGTTAGTCACACCACTTGGGCAATACATGGCGGGCTGGCTGGGGGTAAGGGGTCCTGTGGTGCAGGTGGTTGATGGGAAACGCAACGCGCCTGGTGCCGGTAAATTCAGAGATGCCGAAGAGATTTATAAGGTGACGCGAGATGCAGTGGTCAGCCGTTTGTCACAGACCAGCGCCGTTGAGCTGACGGCTGAGGCAGTTCTTGATGGGACACAGCTAACTGGAAACGTGCAGGTTGTTGGACCGAAGATCGGCTCGCAGCAGGATGTCGCCATGAAGCCATTGGTAGTCCAAGTAGTGGTCGCTGAACGCGGGGTTGTGTTTCATGGTTCCAGTGGCGTTGTGATTCACCGAATGCTGGCGCGGGGGTTGGCAACACGGGGATCACTGGCAGGAGTTGCTTTTTTGCCTGATGAGGAGGGAACACTGAGCTTCAGTTTCTCGAGAGACCTGTCAGAGTTGGAGCAGGAGAATCGAGCGTTTATCGAAAAGCTTGAAGAGGGGGAGACCAAGGGAGGGTCACGTATGGGGCTGCGGATTGAGCCAAAAAGTGTCGAGGTAATCGTTTTGGTTCGCGATGCTGAAACCGGCGAAGTAGTGCAGTCTCGGCAATGTGAGCTGGTACGTCAGGAGTCGGTGAAATGAGTAGTCACGAACCCGATCAGATCGAAGAAGATATCAAGACGGTTGTTTGGAACTCGTCAAATCAGATCCAGTCGGTGGATCAGCGCGCCGCCATCGCGGCGAACATTCCCGTGGCCTTCACTTTGTTGCTCGTCATCCCAACGGTCGGCTTGCTATTACAGGGTGTTCGGTACTTGGGTGGGTTTGAGTCGGGATCGATCTTTCCCCTGTGGCTTTGGATCGGCTTGACTGTATCGGTGCCGCTTGCATGGTTGTTCTACAAAGCTGCGACCTTACAAATCAGTATCGATCGACAGCGTGCTCTGCTCGCTGCCGACAAGCAGATCGGCTCAGCAGAACGGATCACTACTGCAGATGACTTCATGAGACGCTCGTCAGCTGATGGATTCATGAAGGCAGCGGTTGATGACGCGTCGGAATGGGCCAAGCGCGGACGTGTTGCAAAATTAGAGCATTCGAAAACGCGGAGGCCCGACAGCCGGGCTGCGTGGTTCGCTATACCCGGAAGTGCGATTCTTCTCGCGTTGGTCTTTTTCGTTGGTCAATTCGCCCGGCCAGCAACGCTGGCAGACGTCGGGTTATCTGACAAAAATCTGCAACTCCAGGAGTCTGCAGCTGTGACAGATCCGGATACCGAGGAACAGCGCGAGGACGCCCCAGAAGAAACGGAGGAAGAGGTTCGAAAAGAGTCATCGAAGAAGCCTCAGAAGCAAAAGGCGGTGAACCGTCAGGGCGATGCTAATGCTGCGATTCCTGATAACGCAGAAGAGTCCGATGGCAAGCTGAATGAAGGTGAGACGCGAGAGAGCCAGCAGGCGTCCAATCCCTCGAGTGCTCGTGGCGCGCCGTCTGCCTCTGGGCAACCGTCGAAATCTGACGAGACGCCGAAGCCACGCAAGAAAAAGAAGAAAAAGAGTAAGCCTGAGCGTGAGCGCGAAAAGAAAGAACGCGAGCAAGATGAAAAGCCTTCAGGAGCAAGCTCTGGACAAGGATCATCGAAAGGCTCCGACAATAATGCTGCCCCGAGTGACTGGGCTAGCACCAGCCAAGCCGCAACGCCCGAAGATGACAATGTCGAAGAAGAAGATGATGTTGATGATGAAGAAGAGGAGCAGGAGTCCCGCGGCGGCGTGCAGCCCAACATGCGTGATCGTCGGACACCCGTGAATCGTGACCTGCAAATTGGCTTCGGCAGTGCAAGACCGAATCCCGATGCAAACGGTCGCGGAGGGCCGGGGGGACAGAAGAAGTCCCGCGGGGTTGCGTCGCTTGTCTTGGGCGTGCCTATCCCTGACCGCGTGAATGGCCAACCCAATAAGGGCCGCATTCGGATCACACAACAACGAATCACTCCGGAAATTGAAGAGAGTGATCCCGTGGAGGCACAAGATCGAACAGCATTGAATGGGCCTGTTGGGCCTATCCATCATCCTGAACTTGAACCTTGGTTGCAAAACCTGGTTCGCAGATATTTTCTTGACCAGCGTGAAAAGGCTCCCTTGAGAACGCCTGAGAAAGATAACGATACAACCATTTCCGATGATTCCTTGCAGACGTCAAACGTCTCAGAAAGTGACAGCCCGCAATCATGAGTTCTACTTTGTCCGCTGATACCCCTGCCGAAGCTCGCGAAGCCGCTGAAGAATTCCGCTCTGTTCATTCTGCTATTCGAACAGAGGTTGGCAGGATGATGGTCGGGCAGGATGCCACCGTTGATGGAGTTCTGGCTGCATTATTTGCCGCCGGGCATGTGCTTTTGGAAGGGGTACCAGGATTGGGGAAAACCTTGCTCGTCAGCTCTTTGGGCAAGGCGATTGATCTCAGTTTCAGTCGTATCCAATTCACTCCCGATATGATGCCTGCCGACATTCGCGGTACAAACGTACTGACAGAAAATGAGTCCGGCGGTACCAAGCTTGAGTTCCAGGCGGGACCACTGGTTGCCAACTTGGTCCTCGCTGACGAGATCAACCGAGCAACACCGCGTACGCAGGCAGCGTTGTTGGAATCGATGCAGGAGAAACAGATATCTGTCGGTAAACGTACCATCCAACTGGAAGATCCGTTCTGCGTGATGGCGACGCAAAATCCGGTTGAGCAAGAAGGAACTTATCCCCTGCCTGAGGCACAGCTTGACCGGTTCCTCTTTAAATTGGTCGTCGGTTACCCCGCTGAGAATGACTATCGCACGATACTCAGGCGGACTACCTCGAATGAGCAAGTGGAACTGAAACCCGTGTCCGATGCGAACACGATCATTCGGATGAGACAGGTGGTGCGGGCAGTGCCGGTGCCTGAACATGTGGAAACAGACGCCATTCGCTTGGTGATGGCAACTCAACCGGGGAATGAGTACACGGCCCAAATGGTCAATGAGGTGGTAGCGTTAGGAGCATCTCCGCGTGGGGTGCAGGCACTTATTCTTGCCGGTAAAGTGCGAGCTTTGCTTGAGGGCAGGTTTGCTGTGGCGACGGAAGACCTGAAAGCTGTGGCGCATGACGTTCTTCGCCATCGTGTGTTGGTAAATTTTCAAGGCATGTCTGAGGGTGTTACTTCGGATGATGTGATCGCTGAAGTGCTGAAATAGAACTTTCGGTCCGTGTATTCAACGGTTTCCAGACTACGGGGTTAGCTGTTAGCGGCTCGTTTGTTTGCCCCTTTGCCTCACAAGATTTTGTTCCGTATGAACGATCCTTTCAATTTACTCGACCCCGACTTTTTGCAGCAGGCGAACGCCATGCGCGTCGTTGCGAGGCGGGTTGCGCCGGCAGGACGATGGGCTGAACATCGATCACGTGATCGCGGTCAGGGAATGGAGTTCCGAGACTATCGACCGTACTCACCAGGAGACGAACTGAAGTCCATCGACTGGAATGTGTATCGCAGGCTCGGACGCTTTGTGGTGCGACTGTTTGAAGAGATGGAAGATTTACCAATCTACTTGATGCCCGACCTGTCTAAGAGCATGTGGCATGACGACCCGCCTCGAGCTGTCACGGCGATGAAGGTCGCGATTGCATTTGCCTCGATTGGGCTCGATCAGCACGATCGAGTTGGGGTTTTGCCGTTCGGTGAGGATTTGGACAGCTCGATCAGGCCCACGTCAGGCCGTGGGCGGCTCAGTTTGATCGCCGACTCATTAAGCCGGGCTGCGGAGAAGGCACGTGATGTTCCAAGTGGTACGGACCTTGCCACTGCTTTGTCAAAGCTCAGAGGACTGCGGATGCGAGAGGGGCTTCTCGTGATCATCTCTGATTTCTTTGATCCTCAGGGAATCGAAGTGATGACCACTGAATTAAAACGTACCCGGCATCGTCCCCTTCTGGTTGCTGTCGGTCGCGGCGAAGATCGTGAGCCCAGTTTGCAGGGCGATATCCGCGTTCGGGATTGTGAGACCGGTGACATGCAGGATGTCTCGGTGACGTCTTCGGTGATGGAAGAATATCGAAGGGCTTACGATGGACATTTCGAGAAGCTACAGGATTTTGCGCGTAGTCGGCAGGGAAACCTGCTGTTTCTTGACCATGAAGGCGATGTGATGAAACAGCTGTCGCAACTCTTCGAAGGTGGGAGTTACGTGGCATGACTTTTGCATTGTTTTCAACTTTAGCGACATTGATCGGCATTGGTGTAATCGCATTAGGGCTGGCTCTGCTTCAGCGTCTGCGCGTTCAGCATCGAGAGATCGAGGTGGTTAGCACGTTGTTTTGGCAGGCCGCAGTCAAAGAGACTCGGGCGCGGGTGTTTGTTCAGAAGTTTCGACATTGGCCGGCGTGGCTTCTGCTTGTTCTGATTGCATCTTTGCTTTGGATTCTTCTTGCGGGGCCGAGCTGGAACTCTAACGATAAGATGCAGCATGTGGTACTGTTGGACGGAAGTGTCGCAGATCCAACTGTTGCTGCGTCTGATTTGGAACTG
>CAXGRW010000201.1:0-8341 GCA_964012125.1 uncultured Rhodopirellula sp. | reverse complement strand
ATGAAGCTCTCGCGTTTGGGGGCACTCGTAGGCAAAAGTGGGGGCTTTACGCAGCGGTATTGCCTTGGGGACGTGTATTTTCCGATATTCCCAGCGACGCCCTCTCACCACCCCAGCAATGTCAGCGTATCCAGTGACCAAGATTGACCGGTACATTCTTGTTTTGTTCCTCCGGACAGCGATGATCTGTTTCTGCTCGATTGCAGGGATTTTTGTGGTTTTCCATGCTTTTTCGCACATGGAGGATCTGTTACGGCAGGGGCAGCAAGAAGGCAGTTTGGTCACCGTATTCATGCGTTGTTACGGTCCCTACATGTTGCTGCTGTTTGACATGACGGGTGCCATTATCACGCTGATGGCTTTTCTGTTCACGGTGGGGTGGTTGCGACGTACTGGTGAGCTGACAGCAATCTTGTCGGCGGGAATCTCACACGGTCGAATCTTTCAACCGATTGTTTACGCAAGTTTGACCATCATTCTTGTTCAATTGGCAAATCGGGAATTGCTGCTACCCAACTACCGCGATTCCTTATCTTTCAAAGCGAAAAAGGTTTTCGCTGATGGTGAGGAGCCAATTTCGCTGCAGAAAGATTATATGAATCAAGTCTCTCTCGATGGTGATGGGCTTGATGTGAAAATCAACTTGATTCACCGTCCCAGCTTTCGCCTTGATGGTGATTATCCCGGTTTTGGTGAAATCCTGGTCGCGGACACCGCGCAGTGGTTGGAAGCCGATGCGAAGCACGACGCGGGTTACTTGTTGAATGGCGTGGAATTTCCGATGGCAATCGACGAATTGGAATCGGTAGGCCTGGAGGATCGTATGATTCTTTTAACTCCGAAGGATTTTCCGTGGCTGCAAAAGGGACAATGCTTTTTCGCCACGGCAGTGCACCCGGAATTATTGCGAGCTAATAAGGAGGCCAAGAGTCGTGCAAGTCTTGCTGATCTCATCAGCCGCATGCGCAATCCCGCCATTTTTAATCCACCCAGTTTAGAGGTGATGTTGCATGAGCGAATGGTACGCGTGCCTCTGGACTTTGGACTGATTTTACTGGGTTTGCCAATCGTCATTAATCGACATGGTCGTGCTCTGTTTTTCATGGTCGGAGCGGCAATGTTCACTGTGCTTGGATTCTTCGTTGTCAAAACGATTGGTACCACGCTGGGGTCGAATGGGATTTGGCTATCCCCCTCGATGGCCGCGTGGTTGCCGCTGATTGTTGTGGCTCCCATTGCGTATGTTCGTTATCGCGAATCACACCTCGTATGACTCCTCAAGATATCACCGTGGTCATACCTGCTCTGAACGAGGAGCAGGCGATTAATCTTTCCGTGCACTCTGCGATTTCTGCCGGTGCTACTGAAGTGATTGTGGCTGACGGGGGTAGCCGTGATCACACGGCAGAACGGGCGTCTGAAGCGGGAGCCTCGTCAGTAGTGCGATCATTACCTGGTCGTGGAGTTCAGATGAATTCAGCTGCGCATTTGGCGACTGGACGATATGTTTTGTTTCTGCACGCTGATAACGAATTATCAGAGCAGGCTCTCAGGCAAATCTGTGTGCATGAAGACGCAGTTTGGGGTGCTTTCCAGCAACATATAGATTCACGACGGAAAGTCTATCGCTTGATCGAGTGGGGAAATGACTTACGGGTTCGATGGAGAAAGGTTCCCTTTGGTGATCAGGGAATCTTTGTTCGCCGTTCGCTCTTTGAGGAACTGGGGGGATTTGCTGAGATCCCTTTGATGGAAGATGTCGAGCTTTCTCATCGCTTGCGGAAGATCGAAGCACCCGTCTTACTACAGGGACCTCTACAAATCAGCGCCCGCAGATGGGAGAAAAAAGGGGTGTTACGCCAGACGCTGACCAATTGGATGATTCAGCTTTCCTATTCCCGAGGCGTATCCGTTGAACAACTGGCTAAGAAATACTATGGCTGCTAGCGGGCCCTCGGGTGAGCTCGTTCATATACTTGGCGAAGATTCGCAGTGCTGACATGTGTGTAGATTTGGGTGGTCGCTAGACTTTTGTGGCCCAGTAGTTCTTGAACGCTTCGAATATCAGCTCCTCGATCCAGAAGATGAGTTGCGAAACTGTGTCGCAGCGAGTGCGGGCTGATTCGGGCGTCAAGGCCGGCAGCCGCAATGTGCTTTTCCAGCATTCGCCCCACACTTCGCGTCGTGAGGATGCGTCCAAAACGATTTACAAAGACCGGTGCCTGCCTTCCTAAAGCCTCGGTTTGCGGATGTCTCGTTCGCTTGCGACGATATCTTTTGATGGCCTTGATGGCGTAGGAACCGAGCGGGCTGATACGCTCTTTTCTACCCTTACCGCGAACACGGATGATCTGTTCCGATTCATCCAGGTCCCCATCACGCAAACCCACTAGTTCACTGACACGCAGGCCGGCCGAATACATCGTTTCAAGAATGGCTCGATCTCGCAGTCCCGCCGTCTCGTTTGCTGGCGGGGTGGAGAGAAGTCGGCCAATCTCCGTCGTTGAAAGAACAAGCGGCAGCTTGCGATGCTGACGTGGGTTACGAAGCGGCTTGGCTGGATTTTCTGTTGCGATACCCTGCCGTATCGCGAACCGATAAAAGCTCCGCAGAGAAGCAAGCTTTCTTGCTATCGTCGTGCGTGCATAACCCGCCTCCTGAAGGGCTGCTTGAAAAGCACGCAAATCCTGAGGGGAAAGCGAATCAGGGCGTGGGATTTTCCCACGAGTCGTTTCAAGCCAGTCAATCAGTCCGAATAGGTCTTCGCGATACGCTTTGATGGTCAGGTCCGAGGCATTGCGCTCGGTGGCGAGGTATCGGAGAAACTGAGCAATTCCACTGCGCATTGATTAATGAAAGTCGTCCATGGACAGGCTGTCAAACTCCTGACTTGCAAGCAAATCATCGTCGCTAGGTACCGCGTCACGGATCTTTCGACTCAGCATCGCAGCGTCGTACCAGCTGAAATCCAGTTCCGGATCAGCGGCAAAGCGTGCGAGCTGTCGGAGGGTTTCGTCTCGGTTTTCATCGTCAAAAAGGAAGATGAACTTTTCTTCCCCTTTGACCAACGCAAGTACGTTGACTTCTTTATCCATATTGGCAGCTGTCCCGAAGCGTTGAGCGGTATATCGCGCAGGTATTTCAACCTGCCACGGCTCAATATCGGCTCAATGGCCACCTAAAGATGAGATCGCTTTCCTCTCTTCCGCCTCGAGATTCAAGCATTTCTGTAATGTGCAGGTGACAACAGAAATGAATGAAATCATCGCTACGTTTTAAGTAACCCTGCCAGCTTGCCGGACGTGCATCATCCGATGACTCAATGTAATTTGAGAGTCTTTCGGTAAAGTAAGGGTCATCTCCGCGGTAGATTCGAGTGTGGTTCAGAATTGGTTCGTGACTGACAATTGTCTTGGGGTGAACCGGTGACGGTGGATCGGGAATCAAGTCCGTCGGGTTAGGCCAGTGCTCCGGAAGCAAAGGGCTTATTCCCTCCATGCTCGCGTATCCATCTTGCGGCATGGGAGTGGGGACACCTTCGGAATGAGGTATCACATTCGGTGGCAAATCTGGATTTGCAGGCAAAGGCTCCAATTCACCGGATGCCGGTGCAACCGCATTGAATTGGGTTCCTCGCTGTTTGCCTTGTGTGTCGTATTGCAAACTTGCTTGACGCGAGCTGTCCGGTAGTGGCGTTTGGGTGGCAAGCTGACTACGAGCAAGATCGAATTGCGTATCACGTACGATCCGTGATGGAATGTCATTCTCCTGCTGAGTTCCCCAAGGTAGGCCGTAGCCGTTCGGAATGGGGTGGAAACCCTCGTTGGCAGCGTACCAGTGCACGGTCATCGCCATTCTCGGCGGGTAATAGGCATCAAAGTCAGTGACTGAACCCACCACCAGTGCCTCCACTCCCATGAAATCTGCCAGTTTCTGGAAATCTGCGCCGCTTACTGGCTCGCCGTGCTCTTGGCTGTAGATCATCCATTGAGTTTTTGTGACACCGACGGGCAACACCTCAAAACCTGGGATTGCTTGCAAGGCGCCGTAGTATTTTTCCGCCACTACTTCTGTATCAACGGTCGGGTTCTCACTCTGATTGTAGAACGGCAGAACTGCGACGCGCTGGACCTGTGGAAACGGATTGTGAATCTGTTCCCTCTGGTACGTGATCGGGAACAGAGAGCATCCCACACTGCTGAGCAAGACGAGCAGAAGTATTGGGGTCGAACCCAGAAGATTGAGTTTCACGGAATTACCGGCGCATGGGTAGACGCGTCAATCCTCCACCCCAAAGAAAGCAATCGACCATATTGGCCGCAAACTTTAGCTGATCAGAAAATTCTTCCATCGCGGCTAGTTTCCAGATGCGGCGGTATCGGCCAGTCATTTCAGGATGATTGACCTTGGCCGTCGAGACATTAGGTGCTGCCTGCCTTGAGCTTGTTCTTGGGTTTAGCCCAGTGACCAACCGCTTCTCGGTTCTCGCTTGAGCAGTGGCTGCGCTTCGGGGCAACCAATGCATTCCATGGCATCTTTGTCCCAAATGACTTTCTTGCCGAGTCGATAGGCCACATTACCGAGATGATTGGCTTCGGTGAGTGGCCCTGCATAGCTGAATGGACTGTCGGTGACAGCGTTCCCTCTACATGCATCAAGCCATTGCTGATGGTGACTCGCGGGGGCTGGCAAAAACGGTTCCGGCGGGGTGAAGTCTTTGAATTCGTTTTCGGGGAGCAGCAGATGCTTGCGGTAGTCTGACAGCAACATTCCTTTTGACCCGACGAACAAGACTCCACTTCCCCACTTCGGGATCCCACCTTGTTTCCAGATTTCTGGTTTGTGTGTTCCTTGATGCCAAGTCATGGTGACTGGGGGTCGCCTGCCAACATCGGGAATATCTCTTGCGTCGTACTCGTAGACAGCAGTCATCGACGCGGGGGCGATTTCTGGATGTGCGGGTGGTCCACTTGCCACCACGGTGCGTGGGGCATCAAGACGCAAGGCCCAGAAAGGCAGGTCATTCCAGTGGCTACCTAAGTCAGACATGGTGCCATTACCAAAGTCCCACCAACGGTACCATTTTGGTCCGGGGAAATAAGCCTGATGAAAGGGGCGATAGGGTGCTGGCCCAAGCCACAAATCCCAATTCAGGTAGGCGGGGGGAGTGATTGTTTCGTTGGGGCGGTTTGAAGCGTTGGAAATGTCTCGATTCTTTTTCGCTGCTTCCTGGCTCTGCAGGCCCCACGCTCTCGACACCCAAACGTGCACTTCGCTGACATCGCCAATGGCACCGCTTTGAATGAGTTCGACAACGCGATGATAGTTTTTGGACGCATGAATTTGGGTTCCCATTTGGGTGGCCACGCCCGCCTTCTCTGCCGCCTCTGTGAGGCGACGGGTTTCATCGATGTTGTAGGCAAGTGGTTTTTCGCAGTAGACGTGTTTGCCGAGCTGCAGTGCTGGCATCGCGGCGTATGCATGTGTGTGCTCAGGAGTGCTGACGACTACAGCATCAACGTCGTTCCCGATGTCATCGTAAAGTTTTCGAAAGTCCTGAAACTGTTTTGCTTTCGGAAATTTGTTTCCAGCGCTGGTCAAAAATCTGCTGTCGACATCACAAAGACCTACAACATCAACACCTTCACTCTTGGCGATCGTTTGCAGGTTGCCTCCTCCACGCCCACCTGTACCAATGAAGGCAACTTTCATCCGATCATTTGGACTTGCAAACGACATTTCAGGAAGGGCAGCCACTGCGGATATGGCAGCAGCCTGGGCGAGGAAATCGCGACGAGTGGTTCGAGGATTTACTGGTGGCATCATACGCTCGCGTGGGTGGGCAATTGAATGGCTGAAAGTATCTGAGTGTTCAGCACGTGGACTTTCTGAGTCTAGCGGATCTGAATGGTGGGGAGGTGTTATGACACGAAAAAAGGGAGTTCCCAGTAATAACCGGAAACTCCCTATTGAGCGACTGTCGCGTAATCCAGCGGGCTATGCTGCAGCAAGGCGAGCAGCGACCGCGTCCCAATCGACAACATTCCAGAAGGCTGAGACGTAGTCTGGACGCCTGTTCTGGTAGTGCAGATAGTAGGCATGCTCCCAGACGTCTAATCCGAGTAGCGGTGTTCCGCCGATGCCCGCAATCTCGGTTCCCATGAGCGGGCTGTCCTGATTTGCGGTGCTGCCAACTTTCAGCACTCCGCCGTCGACGTACAACCACGCCCATCCGCTTCCGAATCGGGTTGCTGCGGCAGCGGAAAACTGCTCTTTCATGGCGTCGAGTGAACCAAAGGCACTGTCGATCGCAGCGGCGAGGTCGCCACTTGGGGAACCACCCTTGCCCGGGCCCATGACGGTCCAAAACAGGGAGTGATTCGCGTGGCCACCGCCATTGTTGCGGACGGCACCGAGCTTATCTGCGGGGACGCTCGCCAAATTGGAAACCAGATCTTCGATGGTCTTGCCATCGAGATCCGTGCCAGCGATTGCGTCGTTCACCTTGTTGATGTACGCCTGATGATGCTTGGTGTGATGGATCTCCATCGTCTGCGCATCAATATGCGGGGCGAGGGCATCGTAGGCATACGCCAAGGAAGGTAGTGTGAAGGCCATAACGTTAGACAACTCCGTATGCGGGGCGGATTGAAAATCTTTCACAGAACGATAGCGGGCCGGCTAGCGATCGCAAGAGGTTAACCCGCTGTGTTGTCTAGAATCTCGCCCATCAGATAGCTTTTCAGACTCTCCTGAACCTGCTTGCAGCACGCTTTTAGGGCCGCATTTCGGCGATCTCGATTACGAATAGGCTGCAGCGAGATAAGCACGTTGGTCTTGCTGGGGGGACAGCTGTTGCATTCTCAATGGTGGCTTCACTCAGTGTCGTCTCGACGCGTAGCGAAATTTGTTGGTCATCGCAACGCCGACCAGCTTGCTGCGGCATGGCATTCAGACGCAGGGACACGTGGTTCTCTTCAATTCGGATGATCTCCGCCTGATGATCCGCAGTGAGACCTCGCAACTTTTTTATTGCCAAGTCAATCGGGACACGTGTCACCACATCAAATTCATGTTTCCCGGATTGAATCTGTGTTTCGAACCAGCCTTTCCATCCTCGCTTGGGGGCTGTTTGTCGGGGAATCGCCACGCTGCCAGATCCGAGTTGACTCACCCGATTGCGACCATTGTCCATGGCTTTCAGAAGAACTCGTTCCGCTAGTGCCAAAATCGCTCATGCGTATCGCCGACTGGAATTCTGTGACCCGAGAGCTGGCAGTGACGGCGTCACCGCCCACACTTGCAATCGAAGTGTTCTCCAGTGCTTGGCGGATATTTTCTGCTCGTCCGGCTGCCGGTGCATTATCGCAGTTGGCTGCCAATAAAAGAAAATCTTCTCCGCCATATCTGACGACCAGATCATCGCTCTGCGATAGAACGAGTCCATTGTCATCGAGTCGAACGCATCGGCAATACTGAGCATCCACGATCCGAGTGGAAGCGAATTATCAGAAGGTCCGTCGCTCTCGCGGTGTCCTTCGTAGCAGCTGTGGACATGCGAAAAAAATTTCAAGCAATGCCGTGTCGGATGTGCAGCCACGCAAAATTCACAGACCATGCTGAACGGATGTGTCCATGATCAGTTGCTCGTCGACGGTTCGTTTGCCTGGCTTTCGGAGGATCCGGTCCGGGATTCCGATTTTTCCGATGTTGTGAAGCAGGGTGGCCACTTCGACACGATCGCGAGCCGCATTGTCCACACCCATCCATTCTGTCCACCCTGAGCAGCTGATGGCGACACGCAGGCAATGTGCTGTCGTTGGGGCATGTTTGGTCCTCAACTTCTGAAAAAACGAGGCGGCCATGTCCAGACGGACGACTGCCAATTCATTCTCGAATTCTCTCTGCCGAGTTTTCAGGGCCTGATGATCAGGGTGCGGCCCGCTGTAAGCCCACCAATAAACGCCCCACACGTTGTTGCCCCGCTTAGATAGCCTCGATCGAGGGTTGGTCCTCGGTATCGCTGCTGCGCGGGGAATCTGTACAGCTTATGTCCGTCATGACGGATACGTCGCATTTCCGAAAACTGTTTCTGTAACTCCCTAAAATCCAGATCACAAAAAATTTTGCTGCAGAAGTTGTTTGCCTATTGAAACGAAGAGTTGGTCATCACCAGATGGGGGGATTTTGCCCTGATATCTTCGAATGGTTGCGACTGCGACCCGTCGCACCTACTATGAAGTGTGTCGGGGTACCAAATCTGGCTGCGTGGGAAGTGCAATACAGCTTCTGCGGATAGGATTGGTTCTGGCAGAATTGTTTTCACTCGGCTGAGTTTCTC
>CAXGRW010000200.1:0-8392 GCA_964012125.1 uncultured Rhodopirellula sp. | reverse complement strand
GAGGCTGGTGGAGAAGACATCGGTGCGAAGATCGACGGTTTCAAGGAAATGATCGAACGCGTCAAGCAGGAGTACTCAGGTGCAAGCCTCTTCGCAACCACACTGCGAGAAGTGGAAAGTGCCAACAGTCACATGTGGGGAGCCATTGTTTCTAGCGGCGATGATTGGCACGTCGTCAAACCAAGACAGATCGGAGTCCTGGACAGAATCGGTGGAGGGGACGGCTTCGTGGGCGGCTTGCTGTATGGAGTTCTCAAGCAGTGGGAAGCAGAGAAATGCACCCAGTTTGGCTGGGCGACCGGAGCACTCGCCGCAACCATGTACACCGACTACGGACAACCTGCTGACGAAGATCAAGTCTGGAGCATCTGGCAAGGAAACGCCCGCGTAAAACGCTAAAAACGCGACATATCGCAGCCGCACACCGCTTCCGCGTGACAGCAAGCAGAAACAGCAACGCGTTCGTCGCCACCACGCGACAACAAGCGTTTCGGGCTTGGCTATTTCCACACCTTGTCACCGATCGTTTGCGAGCGAGAAACGAGGGCAACGAGATAAACCGACGACGATAGCGGCGACAACAACAGTAGCGTTCAGAAGAACGCTGCTACTTCCAATTCTTTACTTTCTGCAGCTCGAATCAATACCCTGTGCAAAGCCCATTAATACAGACTCTGCGCAGAGCACGTTGTTGGAACTCTGTGCACATTAATTCACTTTGGGATTAGCCCGCTGCGTTGGGGCACCTGAATTACTCGAAGGATTGTCGGAGTCATCACTTGCCGGTGGCATGGTCATCACGGGTTCTCCCCAGTTTGCCGTGAAGGAATCTTCGCAAGAATCGCACTTCAGTTCTGTTCCCAACAATTGGTCATCGACGACTTGGGCCGCCTTGCAAGCTGAGCACTTGACCCGAACGGACCCAGCTTCTTCTGCCAACGCAGTGAGATGCTTCTCGGTGATACCTGCGACCTCGATGTCCTGAGGCTCCAAGGTGGTGAGAACTTTGTGATCAATCTCGCTAAGCTTTGCCAAACGGTTAGCCATTCGCCTGACACTGCGCTCAAAACTATTTCGCGCACAGCGACCATTCCCAAAGTGCTGATCTCGGCCGATATACAGGAACGTGAAGCCTCGCAACAATCGGCGGCGAGATTCAGTCGGTAGCGTGTACTTGGCCTTGGCAGCAATCAGCTCAAAGATTCGGCACAGTGCCTCTGGTGGATAATCATCGAAGTGCATGGTCGTGCCCACGCGTGATGACAGCCCTGGATTACTACGGATCATGGTCTGCATTTCAGTCGGATACCCGGCCAGGATCACCACCAATTGATCCCTTTGATCTTCCATGCGTTTCAACAGGGTCTGCACAGCCTCACGACCGTACTGATCTTGGCCACTTTCATCAATCAGCGTGTAGGCTTCATCAATGAACAGAACTCCGTTAAGTGCCTCATCAATTTTCGCGTTGGTTTTAGGACCTGTTTGCCCGGCATACTCAGCGACCAGCCCGCTACGATCCGTTTCGACCAGATGCCCACTTTCCAGCACCCCGAGTGCACCGTAAATCTCCGCTACGATACGAGCGACCGTGGTTTTTCCGGTTCCGGGGTTACCAACAAACGCCATGTGCAGACTGGGCTTGGTGGTTGGCAAGCCAGCTTCTTTACGCTGCCGCTCCATCTTCAAAAAGTTGGTCAACGTTTGGATCTGATCTTTGATGGCATCCAACCCAATCAGTCGATCCAGGCTTTGACGGGCATCCGCCAGACGCTGCTCTGGTGTGCGATCATCGGCGGGCTCGTTGGCTTTCTTTTTCTCTCCCACTCCGGTTTCTGATTTCATTTCGGTAGTCGGCTTCCCAGCCCCCCCGGGGCCGGCGATCGGTGTCGGTTTTTCTGCTGCCGACACGTCAACCCCTTCCCGCAATCGTTTTGCCTCACCACGCAACCACTTGAGTGCATCGCGGGCGTTGTCAGTATCTTTCTCACTTGCCAAATGCTCTGGCGCGTGTCCTCGCAACTCATCAAACTGTCGCTGCATTGATTGCAGACTAGCGTTGTCTGCTACGGAGACATCACCATCAACCGAGGCAAGTAAATTCGCCATCCTCATTGCCAGCGTTTCCAGCTCACCCCAACGATCTCGAACCGCGGGAATCTCAGCAAATGGCCGCACGAGGTCTCGCCACTCAAAATCATTAGAAGCATTCAGCAACCAAGCAACGGCCTCCTGAAGCTGGCTTCCCATCACCGACTTTCCCCAAATGTGCTCGAGCAACGCACGGCCCATTTGACGCTGGCCAATATTCCGCGCGTCGATACCCTGAACCACCGCAGCAAACACCTTCATCAAAAGTCCTTGATGAAGATCATTCATCTGGTCTGCGATGGAGGCAGCACTGGGTTCTTCCCCCCCCGTCAACCAACCATAAGAACCACGTACCAAGTTGCCGCTTTCTACATACAGGGCCTGGGTTTCGCGAAGAGTCTCGCGATACAGACGAATCGTTTCAATGATTTGGTCGTCAGTGCGTCGTGTCATGGTGAATTGAGCAGAAGAGTTCCATTGCCAAAAAGAAAGGTCATGTCATCTTAACGAAAAAAACGTGCAACATGCTTCCTATCGCTTGACCGTGCGGAAGCGCCCCACACGTCAATAAAAACAGTTCACATCAATTGTCGAAAATCGAGACCTCTGAAATTTGCCTCTGAAAATACGTCGCCTCTAAAAATACAGTCACAGAGGCAATTGCACTGCAACCAGCTTGCCCGCCGCGTTTCTTGCGTACACGCATCCCTCCAGCAGAACCGGCACTGTCCAACATCGCCCTCCAAGAATGCTTGCCGAAGCAACCTCGTCGTATCCCGCCGATATGGCCTTGGCGATCACCAAACGGCCATCATCACTGAGAATCACCAGCTTGCCGTCTGCAATCATCAATGAACCGCACCCCAGCCCACTCTCTGTCCACATGACCTCGCCGGTCTCGTGTTTCATGCACGTCAGATTCACGACCCTTCCAAAGTTTGAGTTTCCATCAAAACCATAGAGATAGCCGTCATACAGGATGCTGTTATTGAAATGGTTACGCATCTTTCGATTATCGTAAACCAGTTCTAACTTGCCATCATTCAACCGGAACAAGCCACAACCCACCTGATAGCCAGTAGAGATATAAATGGTTCCATCGTGGACGATGGGCGTGGTGGAATTGGTCCTGAAAGGTGACTTCCATGGAAACGCATCAACCTCCACCCCATCATCCGCTTGCACCAAACGAAGTGCATCGGAGTCAAGCGTCGCAATCAAGCCTGCATTCTGATGATCAAAGCTGACAGCTGACCCATAACCAGCGGTATGCTTTTCTGTTTTCCAATTCAAGGCACCAGAATTTTTGTCAAACGACACGACGCGTCCAGCCTCGAGAATCAATTGGTCACCGAGAATGAATGGTGAGCCATTGAAGCCCCATTCGGGCAATGTGACATCCAAATCAGCCTGCAAATCACGTTGCCAAATGATCTTGCCATCGGCGACACGAAAGCAGATCAACTGTCCTTCTTTACCTACGGTATAGACACGATCACCGTCGATCGTCGGTGTCGCTCCCGGACCGCCCTCGTACAGGTTATCCACCAATTTGCACGGATAGGCATGCGTCCAAATTGTCTTGCCCGTGCTTTGATCGAGACAAAAAACCGATTCGTTTCCATCACTGTGACCCATCGAAAAGAGTCGTCCCTCGGCAATGGAGATCGAGCTGAAACCAATTCCAATCTCTCGCTCCCAAATCACTTTCAAACCTGTTTCGGGCCAATCAGTCGACCAGCCGGTCTCGAGCGATATTCCATCATGTCGCTTCCCCATCCAGTTGGGCCAACTGGACGTTCCACCCCGAGTGCCCACTGCCACAGAATCGGACTCCTCAGCCGTTACCGACTGAGGCAAAGAGACGGCAACAATGACCAAAATCATTGCGACCATGACAGCCAAACCTGTGGCGATAATCAATAGCCTGCGCATCAACACCCTCGTGGTACTAGTAACTTCTTGGAAACGATAAGCCGGAGTCGGAGAAAACGATTTTAGAGAGCAACACTGCCATCTCAAAATATCAGAACTTCACAAACCAAGAACCTCAAAACCTTTCTGCGTCGTCTTTTGTCGCTTACCGACGTGGAGGCCAAAGCCATCCACGCCCGCTGCAAAGTGGCAGACCTGTAGACTCGCAACCTGGTAATCTGGCAAACTGCGGTAACAGGAAACCAACAACGTGACAACCGATTCACACAGGCCTTCCTTGAGAATACTCCCGGACTCCCGAGACAACTCCACTATATGCCAAGGTCTGCCGATCCCGAAGCTTACGGTGACGAGCTTGGCAAACAGAGGCTTGTCCGTTCACATTCAGGACAGGTCTGCTTTCCAAGCATCAGCCAGTTCGGCCATGTTCATCAGTTCGCTGACCGCCTTCTGGTCTTTTCTTTTTCCAAACAACACGTCATTCGCCTTGGCGATGCTCCAACCAGGGTGCGGTCGCTTGAGCAACGACATTTCCTGCCCTGCCTGAACCTGGCCTGACTCATGCACGCGGATGTACCAACCGGTTCGCCCCGTCTGCGTGACATGCTTGGTCAAAGTACTGAGCCCCCAGCGACGGGCAATTTTCCAGCATGGCTGCCGGGGCTGACTGACTTCGATCCGGCAGGTGCCCAATTGAAACTGATCGCCTATGCAGACTGATTTTTCATCGGCACCGCAAATCGTCAAGTTTTCTCCGAACGCCCCCGGGCCCATCTTCAAGTCCGGCAGCTCCTTGTTCCAAGCCTGGTAGTGCTCTGCGGCGTAGCACAGCACGGCCTTATCGGGACCACCATGATGGCGGACGTCCGCCACAAAGTCCCCATCTATCCCAAGACACCCCATCTCAACCCCATGATCGACGGGTGACTTGTAAAAGCCAGTCGTCCACTGGTGCTCGGCAGGGTCACGACTGGCGGGGTTTCCCTCGGTCAAAACCTTACCAATCTGTACGCTCTCAATGGTGATTGGCATCGAATGTCTCGGGGGAGGTGGAGGGAATCTCGGGAGCGGTTCTGAAGTTCACGAGGGGACAGACGCAAGTATTGGTGATTTATAGGTTTGCGGCAACATCGCAATAGTGTTGGGTCGTTGTTAAGCCGAGTGGAACTCGCTAGAATTCTGCTTCCTTTTCACGGCTATTATTGCGTCTCCCTAAAACGCGACTCTTCTTAGGAATCCGGGCATTGGCAGAAGACGAAGGCAACAACGAAAACGGTAACGAAGACGGTTCGGATCTCACTGCTGAGGGCGAAGGCTCTGGGGGTGGCACGGGCGCTGGCGCGTTGAGGATGGTGGACCTGCCGATCGAAGACGAGCTTCGTGACAGCTATCTAACCTACGCTATGAGTGTGATTGTCAGCCGAGCGCTGCCGGATGTGCGCGACGGTTTGAAACCGAGTCAGCGGAGGATTCTCGTCGCGATGAACGACCTGAATCTGGGCCCGGGAAGCAAACGCGTCAAATGCGCGAAAATTTCCGGAGACACTTCCGGTAACTACCATCCCCACGGCGAAAGCGTGATCTATCCGACGCTGGTTCGGATGGCTCAAGAGTGGAACATGCGGCGGATGCTGATCGACAAGCAGGGGAACTTTGGCAGCATCGCCGGACTTCCACCGGCGGCGATGCGATATACCGAGGCGCGATTGAGTGCCGTAGCCGCAACCATGCTTGATGACATCAAGCTGGACACGGTCGATTACACCCCGACCTATGACGAAGCCCGGAACGAGCCAACAGTTCTTCCTAGCAAGTTCCCTAACCTGCTGATCAACGGATCGGGCGGTATTGCGGTCGGAATGGCGACGAGCATTCCGCCTCACAACCCAACTGAGGTTTGTGATGCGGTCATCGCTCTGATCGACAACCCGGATCTGACTGTCGATGAACTGTTTGGGATCGTACCGGGGCCGGACTTTCCGACGGGTGGCATCATCTGCGGACGTTCAGGAATCTGGCGTGGGTACCAGACGGGCCGCAGCACCATCATTCTGCGGGCCAAATGCCAGATCGAGGAGATGAAAGGAAACCGATCACGGATTGTCGTGAACGAGATTCCGTACCAGCAAACACGCGACGGTGTGGTCAAAAAGATCGCTGAACTGGTCAATGGCGACAAAATCAAAGGCATTTCGGGCATTCGTGACGAAAGCGATCTCAAAGAGCCCGTCCGTTTGGTGATTGAACTCAAGCGGGATGCAGATCCAGATGTGGTGCTGAACCAGCTTTATCAGTTCTCACCGCTGCAAACCACGTTCTCGATGATTTTCCTCGCCTTGGTCGATGGAAAACCTCGTGAGCTCACCATCAAGGAAATGCTGACGGAATTCATCCGTCACCGCCTGAACGTGATCCGCCGTCGGACGCAATTTCTGCTGAATCGCGCCAGACGACGCAAGCACACCGTCGAAGGCCTGCTGCTGGCGTTGGCAGACATCGACAAAATCATCCAAACCATCCGCGAAAGTCGCACTCAAATCGAGGCCAAACAGCGACTGATGGGCATTGAGTGCCCCGCAGCCATGATGCAACGGGCCTTAGGCGATGAAGGTTTCCAGCAATTCGTGCTGGAACGCGGCGAAGCCTCGGGGTACACGCTAACGAGTGTGCAGACCGATGAGATCCTGCGAATGCGTCTCGGACAATTGGTCAACTTGGAGCAGGAAAAACTGTCCAAGGAGCATCAGGAATTGCTGACTGAGATCACTGATTACCTTGATATTCTCGGAAACCAGGCCCGGATCTACCAGATCATCAAGGATGACCTGGAGGAGATCAAACGCAAATTTGGTGACACCCGTCGAACCGAAATTTCCCAGTTGGAACTCGGTAACATCAATATCGAGGACCTGATTACCGAAGAGACAATGGTGGTATCCATCAGTCACTCCGGGTACATCAAACGCACGGCCTCGAGTGTTTACAACACGCAAAAACGTGGTGGTAAAGGACTCAAAGGGGCAAAGACTGACGGCACCGATCCGATCGAACACCTGTTCGTCGCCAGCACTCACGCTTACTTGCTGTTCCTGACCACGGCAGGCAAAGTGCGATGGCAAAAGGTCTACGATCTTCCGCAATTACCGCGAGACAGTCGTGGGCGGGCTATCGTCAACCTGCTGAATCTCGAAAAGGAAGAACGCATTGCTGAATGCCTGGCGGTCAGAAATTTTGATCAGGAAGGCTATTACGTCGTGATGGCGACTCGCAGCGGGCTTGTGAAAAAGACGCCACTGGAACAATACAGTCGCCCGAAACGCGGCGGCATCATCGCCATCAAACTGCGTGAAGGTGATGAACTGGTTGATGCAGCCGTGATCGGCCCCGGCGACGAAGTTGTGCTCGTAACTGCCCAAGGCATGGCCATCCGCTTCCGTGAGTCTGACGCCCGCCCGATGGGCCGGAACACCTCGGGAGTCAAAGGCATTTCCCTCGTGGGCGATGACCATGTGGTCGGAATGGTCGTTGCAGACCCCAGTGATTCACTGCTTACGATCTGCGAAAATGGGTACGGAAAACGAACCAAGTTCGGCCCCAACGCATCTGCCTCGGACGCTGACACTGGTGATAGCGAGGGAGAAGGAGAACTGGCTTCCAGCGCCCGTTACCGAACCCAGAAACGCGGTGGAAAAGGACTGCGGGATATCCGCACCAGCGACCGCAATGGCCAAGTGATCGGCATCGCACGCGTCAATGACGAAGATGAAATCTTCATGATGACGGCCAAAGGCAAGCTGCAACGCATCAAGGCCGCAGACATCAATGTCATTGGACGCAACACACAGGGTGTGCGAATCATGAATGTTGACGAAGGTGACAGCTTGATCGCTGTTGTGCGTGTTCCAGCCGAAGAAGTTTCCGAAGAGGAAGCTGCCGAGGCAGCAGCACAAACCGATGGCGAGACCGCTACTGCTATCGAGGCCAGCGTCCCCGCTGAAACAGAGGCGTCCGGCACGGACCCTACCCAACCAGAAGCGGGCACTGAAGGTCCTGAAAACGACAGCCCTGAGGACAACGAAACCCAGGAATAATTCCTGACAATAAGCCGCCCCCAATCCTCCAGCTTGCACAGCAAGACTGGCTGGATTGTTGGTGTCGGCGACTCGGCTCAGGCACGTGGCCGCATGCTGACCAAACGGCCCGATTAATCATCCACGCCGACTGCACGGTCACCACCGACAAAGTCCGCTGATGGAGGACTGCGGCGACTGGAACCTCTGCAGCTACTGAAGCCCCTGCCGCATTGGAAAACGCATCGGGATGACTCTGATTCCACGACGCTCCTCCCCTGCAGCCGCCCCTGCCA
>CAXGRW010000199.1:0-8409 GCA_964012125.1 uncultured Rhodopirellula sp. | reverse complement strand
CCTCGGAAACCATATCCCCGACCTTAACAAATGGATCCGACTCCGGGTTCGCTCGGGCATAGAACGTACCAACCATGGGTGCATTGACCGTGATTGTCCCTGCATCGCTTTGGCTGTCTGCTGCGGCCGCAGGGGCAGCGGCAGGAGCGGCAACCGGCGGCGGTGCAGAATAAACGGGGCTGACGCTGCCGCGATTCAATTTGATTTTTTCATCGCCCTGCTGGAGATCGACCGCACTTAGGTCATGTTCCTCCATCAGCTCGATAATCTCGCGAATCCGCTTAACGTCGAAAATATCCTTTGGCTGTTGGCCTTTAGTCATACCTGCTTCGCCATCAAAAATGTTTGGAATGAGATAACCAGTGCTCTGGGACAGATAGGCAGTTTAGGAAGAGCGTTCTTAAATCGAACGCCCCAAATCCCGTCTGCGCCGCCTCAATTTTCAAGGTTTTACAGGATGAAACGGCAATCATCGAGGCCCTTTGGCAAGTTACTTAAAACCTCGTGGCCAGAATCGGTGACCAAAATGTCATCTTCGATCCGAATCCCGAAGTCCCCATCATAATAAACCCCGGGTTCCACGGTGATAATCATGCCGCTGGCGAGTATTTCGTCGCTAATAGGTGACATCCGTGGTGATTCATGGATTTGCAGCCCTGTTCCGTGTCCCAATCCGTGTTTGAAGGCATCGAGAATGCCGTGCCGGCCCAGTGCAGCCCGTGCCGCGGCGTCCACTTCCCTCACCGGCACACCTGGTTTAATCAGCTCAATCGCTGCAAGCTGGGCCTCCAGAACCCCCTCATAGGCTCGTTTGAAGGCATCGCTGACGTTTTGCTGGTGAAGGGTTCGTGTCAGATCGCTGGCGTAACCTTGAAACTTGGCCCCCCAGTCAATCAGCAGAGAGGTGTGATTGGCGAGCATTAAATCCTGAGGCTGATAATGAGGAAGGGCACCGCCCGGGCCCGCCGCGACGATCGGTGCAAAACTGCATCCCTCGGCACCCAACAACCGCATCCGATGCTCGATCTCGTGAGCAACCGCTCTTTCTGTTTGCTCACTGTTTAACGTTGGCAACAATTCGGTGAAAACCTGCTCAGCAATCTCAACCGCCTTACGAGTCAAGGCGATTTCTTCCTCATCTTTGATCATGCGAAGTTTCTCAACGACGCCCGTTGTGGCAACGAACTCCGTTGCCATACAAGCTGACTCAAGAAACTGAAACTCAGCAAGCGTGACTTTATCGGCTTCGATACCAACTCTTTTGGTCCCAGAAGCCCCAATCACTTCTTTGACGACATCTCGCAGTAACTGGCTTGAACTCCGGATCTGCGTTTCGATTCCCTTGCATTGCGCGGCGATCTGCGCCGTGTAACGCCCATCACTGAGAATAGTGCTTCCTTGGGATGTCACCCACAAGAAGCTACTGTCGCCGGTAAACCCGGACAGGTAGCGCACATTGATCTCGTCGGTCACCAATATCGCATCCAGTGCCAAGACATCCAACGAGTCCGTCAGTCGCTGCAAACGAGGTGGAAGTGTTGCCATTACTCTCTGCTGTTGAACTAGTAAATTCCGTTATCGTTTTAATTTGTGGACGCCCACAAGTTCCGTAACGCCTGCCTGCCCACTAACAAACTCACGGCCCAACGTTATAGCAGGATGACGAATGCTTTCGGCGTCAGCATTCTAACCATGAAACACGCGACTGGGCGTCGGACGCCCTATTTCCAAGTTGTGGTTGGTGGATTTAGCCGCAAGAACCACTTGAAACTGCAAACCACAGTCGCTAGCGACTTATTCAGCGAACCAATCCGCCACCTCACGAAGCCCCGTTGATGCGTCCCCAACCGGCCAATACTCCAGTCCCACGAAACCGCTGTAATTGGTGGCAGCAATCGCATCAAAGATCGAGGGATAATGCAATTCTCCACGCGTCAGTTCATGACGCCCTGGATTGCCAGCAGCGTGAAAATGGGCAATTTTTTCGATATTTGACGTGATATTGGCAATCAGTTGCCCCTCACTGATCTGCTGATGGTAGATATCAAATACCACCTTCACGTTGGGCGAACCGACTTGATCGATAATTTGAAATGCTTCCTCGCTACGGACGAGATAATAACCTTGATGATCGATCAGTTCATTCAGAGGTTCAATCACGAGCGTGATTCCCGCGGCTTCAAGCATCGCAACCGCTTCTCGCAGACCATCGACCAACGTAGCGTGTTGATCGGCGCGACTAACACTAGGGATCACATCCCCCACCTGACTGATCAGCGTTTTGCATTTGAGCCGTTTTGCAGCTTGGATTGACTGCTCCAATCCCTCTAGATATTGATCCCGGGCAGCGGGATCGACAAGGCTAATGAACTTGGTGCAGCAGGCTGAAATTTCCAGCCCTGCCTTATCTCTAGCAGCCTCAATTACAGCTAAGTCGCGATCCCACCAGCCCCAGAACTCAAACGCCTTGATCCCTGCGGCCTGCACATGCTGAATTGCCTGATCCACAGGCAATCCTTCAAACACCGCGTCGATGCATACAGATGGTTTTAATTGATTCATGCTGACCGTGATGCCTTATCGGTATTGAGGTGTCCAAGGCTGAGATTCAATGCACAGCCCGCGGTGATGATACCGGACGCTATTGATACGAAGTGATGGTGATTCCAACCAGCCGACTACAAGTCGAAACTGGGAACGGGAGGGCCAAACCCTGAGTGGGAAATGTGCGGCCAAATGATTATCTCGCGGCCGCCCAACCGACTTGGGAGTGCAAACTTCCCTGGGGTCAGCGAAGCTTGACCACGCTCCAACATTTCCCGCACTGCTGGGCCAGCCCGATTGCCCCCACCCCACGAAGAATTGGAAACTCGCTCAACACCGACTGCAACCCCACGGTCGAACGCAATCACACAGCCCAACCGTTACGTTTCCGGCTAATCACTTCTCAATGTCCCATCAAGCTACCCTACCTCTGATGCGGCGAATACCGCGGTCAGTTCGGCTCCCCCAACCTAGAAATGAGCTTATCTGCCCCGTACCCATTCTGTACCCGTTCTGTGCCCACTATCTGTGCTCGAACGCCAAACTCCACGAAGATATCGTCGGCGCACCACTCCCTCTTTCTCTAACCCCTCTCCGTAGCCCGCAAACGCGTCAAAGATGGAGATTAACGTTCTGCCCGACGTAAATCACGAAAGGCAGATATCCCTTACCCCCATCAACTTCCCCGTCGGCAGCCACAATCAGGCCTACATTCCACTCCAACTGTGATTAGAATCGTGGTCCGATTCCGAATTTGTGTACTTCTCGATATAGCAACAGGTCATTCCGTCATGCGTTCCCTCGCCGTCACGTTCAGTCTCCTCTCCTTTTTTCTGGTCGCTAGTCTTGCCACTCCGGTCACGGCGCGTGCCGAAGACGAACCAGATTCCGCGAGTGATTCCGGTCCCAAACCCACCCAACTTAAAGGTGTGATTGAAGCCGTCATTACGGAAGAGATCGAGGCTGACACCGAGCAAATAACCAGCTACACGATCGAGCGGCTCGTCCCGCACGGGTCAACCGTCAAAGCGGGACAGAATGTTGTCTGGTTTGACAGTGAACCCATCAACGAAAAGATGAAAGCTGCGGAAATCGAAATGCGTCTTGCGACGATTACCATGGAAGAAGATGAGTTCAATCACAAGCAATTCCTCGCGAGCCAAAAATTAAAGCGCAGTGCAGTAGAAAGGACATGGAAAGCTGCCCAACAAGCTTACACCAACTTTGTCAAAGTAGACCGCGAGCGCACCATCAAGACTCAAGAGAATCTTCTCAAAGGCTCGCTCGCTTCGCTCGAAAACACGAAAGAGGAGCTTGAGCAACTGCAGCAGATGTACGACGCCGACGAACTGACCGAAGAATCGGAAGAGATCGTCTTGAAACGCGCCAAACGTGCAGTTGAATCAGCCGAGTTCCGACACCAAAGCACGATCATCGCTGTAGACCGAGCCATCAAGCAAGGTCTGCCACGCACCATCGCCGTGCAAGAAGCGACTTTCACAACCGCAGAACATGCTCACGCAAAGGCCGTTCGCGATCTCGGCGTTGAGGCGACCCGGGCACAAATCGAGATCACGAAGAAACGAGATGCCTACAAAAAAGCACAAACGAAACTGTCCGAGTTAAAAGCAGAACGCAAAAAAGTTGCGCTCGCGTCGAAAATCTCAGGCATCGTGGTGCATGGTAAATTAACACGCGGAAAACTCAGCGACAAACCTTCGCTGCTGACAAAGGGCACCACCGTGACCGGTAGCCAGGTAATCGCAACCGTACTATCTGCAGGGAAACTTCAGGTTCGGCTTGACCTCGCCCAAAGCAACCTTCCAGTGGTTACGCCGGGAGCCAAATGTACGGTCACCGTGCCAGGGGTTGAAGGCTTCAAAGCTTCAGGCACCGTGAAGTCAGTTTCAGCCATTCCCTATGCTGGCTCACGATACGACTGCGTCGTAAGTTTTTCAGCGGGTAAAAACAAGCTCACCCCAACGATGGCCTGCGACGTGTCGTTTGCCCCCAAGGAAGCGAAAACGGAATCCAAGAAGAAGTAGTCGTTCGATAACTTGAGGAACATATACTCGCGGGGAACCAGCCAAATGTTGATTGGTTCCCCCCAAACGTACATTTTCTTGAAGACACATTGAGTCAACTACTGTCGGATGTGCATGCTGCCCACCCTATTTGGTCGCGTTGAACCGGGTTTCTGACGCCGAATAAGGGACGTTGAACAAGACGACTAGAATTGAGAACCTGTGCTCGACAGAGGGTCTCAAAAACCTCGGCTCAGCCGGCTGCAGCACGCGGAAAAACACGAAAAGCGGGGGCGCCTTGCTGAGAAGGTTCTCTGCTTCACGTCGCTTCAAAACTGCGAATACAACTATCCAATCCATGCCAGCAAAAACAACCACTTCCATGTGCCGACTACTTCAAGCCATCATCATGTGTGTGATCGTTACGGTTCCATGCTGGGCAAAAGAGCCGGATTCAGCATCCGGAATTCTGTCCAATGCATTGGACTTCAGCAAAGGCCCAGATCTACCGCAAGTTGATCCCGTGAGCCGCGAAACGATTGAAAAATCAATCAAGCGTGGCATCGATTTCCTGATCGAAGATCAGAATTCGAACGGCTCGTGGGGCTCCCCTACTCGCACGAAGGCGTTGAACATCTATGCGCCTGTCCCGGGTGCTCACCATGCATTCCGGACTGCCACCACTGCCCTGTGCGTCTCGGCCCTCATTGAAACGCGATCGACCGACCCAGCAGCCTTGAAGTCACTTCAAAAAGGCGAGCAATGGCTACTGGAAAACCTTGCTAACCTACGCCGTGCCACGGGAGATGCAATCTACAACGTTTGGGGCCACGCCTATTCGATTCAGGCTCTGGTCCGAATGCACAAGCTCCACGCGGAAGACAAGAAACTTCAGAAAAGAATCACAGACCTGATTGAACTGCAGTACGAGAAGCTGACGAAATACGCATCGGTCGACGGAGGCTGGGGTTATTACGACTTCCGGTACGAAGCACGCCAACCCACCTCTTCATCGATCAGCTTTGTCAACGGGACGGTCTTGATTGCATTTGCTGAGGCAAAAGAGATTGGAGTTGCTCCGCCGGAACGTGTCGTCAAACGCGCGATCGCTGCCTTGCTGCGTCAACAAAAACCAGACTTCACCTACCTGTACGGCGAGTACTTGCAATACCAACCCATGCGAGGCATCAATCGCCCCGGGGGATCACTGGGACGTTCGCAATGCTGCAATTGTGCATTGAGATACTGGGGTGATGAGCAGATCACGGACAACGTTGTGAAGAACTGGCTTTATCGGCTTTACGTTCGGAATGGCTGGCTTGATATCGGGCGCAAACGCCCTGTGCCCCACGAGTCCTGGATGCAGGTCGCAGGCTACTTCTATTACTACGGGCACTACTACGCAGGCCTAAGCCTCAAGTTACTGCCAGAAGACCAGCAAACGCCTTACCAGACGATGCTTGCCGAACTGATGATCGATCGACAGGAAAAAGATGGGTCATGGTGGGATTACCCGCTGTATGATTATCACCAACCGTACGGAACCGGATTCGCACTGATGACCCTGCAGCGTTGCCTTCCAGATACCGCCCGAGTCGATAACAAGGCTAATTGAGTTCGTTCCTGCCCGGTTATCCGTCGCTCTGACGATGCCCTGTCCTTAAGGCATGTCTTTCGGAACACACGCGGGGAAAATTTTCTCCCCGCGTCCCCACCTGTTCGTTTCACGGCGCTTCTTTTAGCCGAAATCATCAGACGTGTAGTGTCGTCGCAATCGGGAAGCACCCTCGTGGCGATCCACGCACGGACCATACAAAACACTTGTCGCGAGCCACACAACCGCATTAAGAATGCAGGATCGCGACGGCGTCCGCGTCCCCGCATGTTTTCTGCCGTATCCAGCCTTGGCCCACGCCCTGTGACATCGGAAGCACATCTCGTATACCGAATGCGTGGTGCCCAAACGGGTAACTGCAGGCAGACGCCCGCCAGAGGCAACATTTACCACCCGGCTTGGGTCTGAACTCAACCGCCAAATACGTCCTGATAAAGATCTTCGTTGAAGCCAACGACTACCTTTTTTCCCACGATCATTGTCGGTGCACGCAAATTCCCGGTCGGCCCAAGCATCATGCCTGTGAGCACACCGTCCTCAGGACGATCCTTGCGCAAATCCACTTTGGTCACCTTCTTGCCTTTGGCAACAAGCAGACTCGACTTACCGTCGAGCAGTTCCAAAGCTTCCGAGTCACCGTATCGCACTTTTCTGGCGTCGATTTCCTCAGTCACTTTCACGTTACGGGGCGCAAGAAACTCCTGCGCGCGGGTGCAAGACGTTCAGCCCTTGCGGTGGTAACTCCACCCAATCGTTTTTGCCATCTGAGTTGCTTCCTTTTGAAAACTTGTGTCGCTCAACGCTGGCGGATTGTACCACCCTGTGAAGGAGGTGGAATGGCACATGATTGGAACACCAAAAGACACGGCCTAGCATCTTGCCAGTGGGCAAGCACTACACGCCCACCCAGTCACAACAAAACGCTCATTGCAGAGAACACAATAGTGTTCATCTGATAAAGCAAATCACCCCACGGACGGTTCAACGTACGGCCCCTCGGGAATCACTGCGATATCGGACTCGCCTTGCCGCTGCACGCTCTCCCGAATCGCCTGTTCTACCGACGCAATCTGATTGACACCGGTGATTGCCCACTGCTCCTCGGACAATTGAGGAGAGTAAAGATGAATCTGTCCAACCGACATCGGTTTCAACTGCATTTGGCTTTGCCATTCATCGATATCTGCATGAGATTTTTCAAACAACTGTCTTAAAAACATATCCGCACCAAGATCTACCAAACGACGCTGCGAGTCACTGAACTCTTTCGAACCGAATCCCTCACTACACTCGGACGCAATGATCAAGTCTCCACCTGGTTCAAGGATATTCATTGCACCGACCATTCCTTTGACTGTCTGATAATAAGTCTTGTCGAGCGGATACCCGGAAGCTGTGGTGACAACGGTCCTGAACTTTTTCTTGACCTTCACTTCACAATACTGACGAACAAAATCAATCGCCTGCTCATGCGAAGTGATGATTTCACCAAAGTTGACAAACGAAAGTTGTCGGTTTTCGTCCAGCACCGTATTCAAGCCCATCGCGCCGCCGACCAGTTTCACTATCTCAAGCTGTTCCTCATGCAAAGGATTATTCCTGAGGTTACAAGCTACGGCACCCGGATCGGCCATGAACCGCGCACTATGAAACGTGGTGATAGTTTCAGCGTGCGCCACCCCAGGTGCAATTACTTTCCGCCCCCCGGAATACCCGGCCATGAAATGAGGTTCAACCAAACCCGTAGCGATCTTCAAGTCAGCGTCGACAAAAGAACGGTCCAATTTTACAACGGTACCTCTTGTGGGAGTATTTCCGACATGGACATGCTCAGCGTCATTACGTGCGTCGTGGTTCTTGATACGAATATTTTCAAGCACCCACGCATCGCCAACTAATTCCCTCAGTTCTTCGCCTACATTCGGACGATGCAAACCCGTTGCCACCAAAACTGTAATTTCATTTTTTTGCATTCCGTTGGCCAACAGGATGTCAATCATAGGCTTGAGAAACAGACGGTTTGGAACAGGACGTGTGATATCACAAATCGCGATACAGGCATTCTTGCATCCAGTGGCCCAGCCCGACCCGTTATCAACTGCCCCCAAATCGGAGCGTGGCAAGCCACCTCGAGGCCCGATGGGAGAAGCCATCGCGTTCTCGATTGCCTCAACCGGGTCATCCAAGACAGGCATCTTTGGTTTTCGAATCACCTCCGCATTCACA
>CAXGRW010000198.1:0-8486 GCA_964012125.1 uncultured Rhodopirellula sp. | reverse complement strand
CCCAGCGAGGCTGGGCGGTGAACGAGAAACGTGTCCATCGACTTTGGAAGCGAGAACATATGCAAGTCCCGCGAAAACAGCATCGCAAGCGACGATTCCCTGGCGGGAGTGAGAATGGCTGCGTGCGTCACCGTGCCCGATACAAGGACCATGTGTGGTCATACGACTTTGTGACAGATCGGACCGAGGACGGTCGCCAACTTCGGTTGCTGGTAGTGATCGACGAGTACACGCGAGAATGCCTGGCGATAAAAGTAGGGCGTTCGTTTACCGCTCAAGATGTGATGGGTGTTTTGCAGTACCTGTTCGCCGTACGCAGCACCCCTGAACACATTCGCAGTGACAACGGCCCGGAGTTCGTAACCAAGGTAATTTGCCGTTGGCTGAAAGAAGCTGATGTCAAAACGCTGTTCATCGCCAAGGGTAGCCCTTGGGAGAACGGCTATGTCGAATCATTCAATGGCACGCTTCGCGATGAGCTACTCAACCGTGAAATCTTCCTGAGCTTCGAGGAAGCTTGCTGGGTGATTGATCGCTGGCGACTGGACTACAACCATCACCGCATCCACAGTTCATGGGATTACCAACCCCCTGCCGCTTATGCAGCCGGTTGTGTTCTTTCGGCCTCGGCTACGCCTCAGCCTCCAGAACACAGCCGGAGGTAAAAGGTGTCAGGTACCTTTTTCACTCGTTGCCCTCCCAAAAAGGTACCTGACACCTTTGATTTATCCCCAGCGCAAAAGAAAAGCTCGATAAGACAGGGCTTTGATCACTTTGGATTAAGCTATCTGTACACCCGAACGATGTCCACCAAGTAGCTAAACACGGGAAACAACATTACTTAGGGGTGGTGGCCAACTGGAGGCTGCACTGGTGTTAGGTGGATGTTTCTTGTATCGTCAAACTATTGATTAAACGAGGTTTCAATTCGGCTACTCATTGATCTTCGAACCTACTTGCAGCACCAAGGTCACAGCCACCAATGGCCAACACGAAGTCCAGTGGATCCTCCGTGCTCTTGGGTAAAGACTTGCAAGTAGAGACGGGATACTGCGCGTTTTGTGGTCAACCCTCAAGCCAACTTGATTGGTTCCGGGTTTCCTGCATTGAAGAATCCTCGCGGTCTTACCGCTGGACAAGGTGGATCACAAAAGACCCTAAAAAGCTCAACGCTTGCTTTGCTTTCGTCCATCATCTTCCTGCAGCAGTTTTTTGTTCTGCAGTTGTTACGTTGCGCGATCAGCCGCCATTGTTTTTTCTGTGGCTTGGATTTCTCATTATTTATGAGTTTCTTTTTCGATCCTTATTGGGTTGGACCGAGATCGCAGTTCCGCTGCCCCATTGTGGCAAGCACCGCGGAATCCGAAAGACTGAGAATAAAGAAGCCGAGCACAAATCTCGAAATGGCAGGTTATTTCAAGATAAGCATTTCCAAATAATGATGATCGGAATACCGGTCGTCTACATGGTTTTCATTCTCTTGTACGCTCTATTTGTCGCTAACGACGGTAAGTTCTACGTGACCTACTTCCTCGTTCCAGTCTTTTTGACAGGCTTGCTCGTAGGGTTCATCGTCATACCCATTCGTCTACTGATCGAGATTAGGCGATTCATTCTCTCGCCATACGGAATTGCATCGGAGGGGCAACTTCGCGAGATTTGGCACCTAGATCATGATTATTGTCAAGGAGTAAATGAAGCATCCATCGCAAGAGAATTCATTGACGAAAGCTGCCAAGTCATCGATGTTGGGATACAGACTGACCTCCACCCATAGCATTGCACCACAGTGAGCGAGGGGAGGTCAAGGTGCCTTGGGGTGCACGCAGGCTACTTGGCATATCACATCAACTCCGAAGCATCACAGTCATTCTCGAAGGCGTAACCAAAACCGGGGAACGCACAAAACTTCGCCATATCTCTCGGCGGGACTTATTAAATTTGCCGATATCTTTACCAAGCTTAGCTCGGCAAAGGTCTGTTTTCACAGCACTTAATAGAACATCACGAGAGGTAAGCCATTTTCTAGCTTCAGCAGCTTCACTGCGGGCCAAGGCAATGCGAATCCGTACGGCTCACAGAAACAGCACATTCAAATCCCTAGAGCCAAAAGGGGACGCTAGCTACATCGGTGAAATTTGCGAATCTCTCAATGCAGGACCTGCACTTCGCCATCAAAAAACAACTGCTGACGGTAAGTACATCGTTGTTGACTCCCGATTTATCTCGGACGATGGTGCAAAAATAAAGAAAACCGACGAGCCTGCTTAAGCTGCTAAGTAAAAACGATATCGTTGTCACTCTCGCACTTAAACAACTGGGTGCAAAACCTTTGAAATGCATGTTCATTAAAGAAAATGATCAATACGCACTGGGCATGGGCGTGATTGGACTCAGAGCGAAATCTGTTCGGCCTGACTTTCTTTACCACCTTCTAAACGAAAATCCAGTATTGCTACATAGTTTGCGAAACACCCGGTACAGCATCTCCCGTGGAGCTCTGCTCAAATCTCAAGTAAATATTCCACACGAGCATCTTCAAGCTGAAGTCGCAGATTTACTTAACATGGCAGATGAGGACATCGAGCTGATTATTCAGCGAACCGACGTTCAGCCGAATTCGATAGTATCCAAATTAGACGAACTGATTATACAACCATTTCGGCCACACAAGTCCCAGTAGGATTGTTCTAATCCGACTCCACGCTACCTGAATACCGAACAAACAAAGACGCAGGTAACCCGGCAGGCGATCACATTAAACGAGGTGTCTTTCTCGCTACACCACCACGAGTCCCTGCTTCTGAAGCTCTCCTTTTCAGGTAGTGCTTGCTCGTCCAGCAGTGCGCCGTGATGAAAGGAGAGATTCAAAGGCGTTCGCAAATCAGCCTCCGCCCCTTAGTGCAACTCATTTGCATGTGCAATCTAAGTGCAAAAGAGTGCTCAGGGATGGATCAGGCAATTTCAGGTCGCCGGTGATCCTGATTGCTGGGCTCTCTAGAGCGGCTTGGCTCTCGAAAAGTCAAGCTCCCGTCAACAACCGAATCTCTGGAGTTTACCTGTGGACAAGAGTGGATCATCGAGCCTTCCCCGCTTGCCAGTGACCGTGCTGAGTGGATTTCTCGGTGCGGGGAAGACAACGCTTCTGAACCATATCCTCGCTAACCGCGAGAAACTACGGGTCGCCGTGATCGTCAACGATATGAGCGAGGTCAACATCGATGCGGCTTTGGTGCGTGATGGCGGGGCGGATCTTTCTCGCACGGAAGAACAATTGGTCGAGATGACCAACGGGTGCATTTGTTGCACTTTGCGGGAGGATTTGCTGGTCGAAGTCGCTCGCTTGGCTCTGGCTGGCAAATTCGACTACTTGCTGATCGAATCGACCGGTATTAGTGAACCCTTGCCGGTCGCGGAGACGTTTACCTTTGAGGATGAGGAAGGACAAAGCCTTTCGCAGGTCGCGGATCTTGACACGATGGTGACCGTTGTGGACGCAGGCAACTTCATGAAGGATTTTGGTTCCTGGGATGATCTAACTGACCGTCGCATTGGCCTTGATGAACAGGACGATCGTAATATTGTCGATTTATTGGTGGAGCAAGTTGAGTTTGCCAACGTTGTGATCATCAACAAAACTGATCTCGTCACACCGCATGACCTTGAGCAACTTGACCAAATTATTCGACGCCTGAATCCCGGTGCGGAGATATTGCATTCGACTGAGAGCCAAGTATCTCTGCCGAAGATCCTTGGCACAGGACGATTCCAGCTTGCAGAAGCGGAAGCGATGCCTCAGTGGTTGGCAGTGCCACGTGGCAAAGAAGAAACCGAGACGGAAGAGTATGGTATCTCTAACTTTGTTTATCGTCGTGATCTTCCTTTTCATCCAAAACGTCTGACGGAGGCCTTGGACAATGACATGGATGATGGGCTGTTCTCGGGAGTGCTTCGCAGCAAGGGTCTCCTGTGGATCGCGTCGCGAAATGAATGGGCTTACGATTGGTCACAAGCTGGTTGCTCAATTCGCATGAATCCCGCTGGTTTTTGGTGGGCGGCGGCACCTATGGAGGAGTGGCCGGAAGATGAAGAGTCGCGTGAGGAGATACGTTCCAAGTTTGTGGGTGAATATGGAGACCGGCACCAGGAACTGGTGTTCATCGGCCAAGGGCTTGATCAGATGCGGATTGAAAGCATTTTAGATGCTTGTTTGGTGACGGGGTCGGAATACGCGGAGGGGCCTGACGCCTGGGGTGATTTCGATGATCCGCTGCCTGCGATTGAGTTGGAAGCGGACAATGACATGAGCGGGGCTGTGCAATGAGCGAGACAGCTAATGAAAATTCCTACGATGTTGTAGTCATTGGAGGAGGTGCGGCCGGTGTTGGTGTTTCCGTTGCGTTGAAACATGCGGGTATCGAAAACTTTGTCGTGCTTGAACGCAACTCGGTGGGTGCTTCCTTTGTTGCTTGGCCAGCGGAAACTCGATTTATCACTCCGTCTTTCGCCAGTAACTCGATCGGGATGCTGGATTTGAATTCTATTGCGATTGGAGTTTCGCCGGCGTTCAGTTTGGAGGTTGAGCACCCCACTGGTGCAGAATACGCGTCGCATTTGCGTGGTGTCTCGCAGTTTTTCGAGCTTCCCGTTCGCGAACAGACTGATGTGGTGCGAGTCACGAAGGTTGGCGAAGACTTCCGAGTGGATACGAGCAACGAAACGCTGCGAGCGAAGCATGTGATTTGGGCAGCAGGGGAGTTTCAATACCCTCGCTTGCATGGATTTTCGGGCAGCGAATTCTGTCGACACACAGCAACAGTTACAAGCTATCAAGATCTACCAGGTGACGACTTCATTATCATCGGTGGTTACGAAAGTGGTGTCGATGCCGCATATCATTTGGCTTATTGCGAGAAACAGGTTCGCTTGTTTGACAAGGGATGCCCGTGGAAAGACGAAAGTTCTGATCCCAGTATTGCTTTGTCCACTTATTCGCTTGAGCGAATGCGTGAGGAGTGGTTTGATCAGCAGGTGGAGCTTTTCGCACACACACCGGTTTCATCTGTGTTGCAGATTGAGGGTGGTTATGAGGTCAAAACGCTCGACGGAAGATCATTCCGTGCATCGACCCAGCCTTTGTTGGCGGGTGGGTTTGAGGGGAGTCATAAGCTGGTCGCAGATTTGTTTGAGCGACGCGAGGATGGTTTTCCCGTGTTGAACGCCCACGATGAATCAACGATTGTGCCGGGGATGTTTCTCTGCGGTCCAGCGGTTCGGCATGACAACCATGTCTTCTGCTTCATTTACAAGTACCGACAAAGATTTGCGGTGGTTGCCAAAGCGATTGCGACTTCACTTGGGTTACCGGCCGAAGAATTGGAAAACTACCGTAAATGGGGGATGTATCTCGACGATTTGTCGTGCTGTGGAGAGGAGTGCTCGACATGTTGACGGACGAAACTCGAGTCGCCGTCGAACCCAGGTTTCGAGGCACTTGGTTGAACAAAGTACTCAGTATCGAATGGTTGGGACAGACGACGGCAAGCGTCTGTTGGATGTTTAGTGTGCTGGCCTACGGGATCAATTCGACCGGAGACTGGCTGCAGTTGTGTGCCGCGGCAGCCTGGTTGCTGGCAAACATTGCTTCGGCCATGGCTATCAAGGCTGACTGAGATGTTCTTAGCACCCGAGGGAAATGAGTCGCCTGAGATCGAACGTGAGCCGCTTGAGCAAGCAGTGGGTCTCTTGTGTCAGCAGGCTTGGTGCTGGGGGCAGGACATATTGCGTCCCGATGGAAACTGGCTTCTTGAGATCGGCTTTGCGAGGCTCGAGCCACCTTCGGAGCGTGAGGAATGCGCGAGCGTCTATTCTTTGGAATTGCCCAGTGGGCAGTGTGTGGTGTTGCGTGGATTCGGTGTATTTTATGGAGATCATGAGCGCGGCGCCGTTTTCCTGCCTCGCTATGAGTTTCGACCCATTTACATGAAACAGTCGACATTCGAGTGCCCGCCCTGGTCTGTTGAAGATTTGCCAAAGTTGAGTGCGCCGACCAGTGCTCAGCGAAATGCATGTGCTTCATTGACATTGGAGCTGATTGATTGGATTCGCACTTACGAAGTGAACATCGTTGAGTGTTTGGGCATCGAGTATCGACGTCGTACGCTGGTCAAGTGGGACAACGGCGAGCGTCTTTTTACACCAGCGGAAAACTTTGCTTCAGCATGGCGTGAGTTGTCATTTCAGGTTGCCGCCAACTTCGACGCTTATTCGGAGCATGATCAGCCGTGAACGACGATTCTGTTCCAAATTCATACGCTCAGTGGCGGCATTACATTGAAGTCCGTTGTGGGATTCGGCTGACGCCGAGCTACATCAGCAAGCGATTGTCCGAATTGCAGGATGACAATCATATGCGGACGAGGGAATTCGCGAGGTTTTACGGCGCTGCACAGCTACAGTCGACGATCACTTGGTTTCGTCGGGCATCGGACGAAGTACCGGAAGAATCCGGGGGCCATCGGCATGCCTGAAGTGACGCGGGCATCGCGAAGCCACTCAAATCGAACGCCAAGCACGCGTGCCGGCCAGGGATGGTGCATGCCGCGGCCTGTTCGCAGGTTTGGAGGGCGTTTGATGGAGCAGCAGGTCTGGTGCTGGGGGAGAGACGTGGAGTATCCCGATGGGAATCTGCTGATGCAGTACGGATTTGAGCGTCATCGAGACAGTGATACTGCTGACCGCTCGACCTGTTATCGCTTGGACCACGACGATATGCATATTTGCCTTTGGGGATTCGGCATGTTCTTCGGAAGCCGTGAACTGGGTGGCCTTTATCTCGATCGATTCGACTTCTGCCCTACATGGGCTCCTGTCGAGTCATTGTCGTCGCAGATCCACTGGCCAGACGAATTGCCCCCCTTCGTGCGGCCAAAAGGAAAATTGCAATGGCAGTGTGCTCGAAAGCTGTGGACGTTGTCTTTATTTTGGATCGCTGGCTATGAGTCCTGGATCCGGAAGTATGTCGGTGTCGCCTATCGTCGCCAGTGCGTCGAGACTTGGCTGCGGCCGTTTGTCCGAGCCGACAAGAAGGTCGCAGCTTGGCGTTTTCTGAGCCGCCAGTGTTGGGAGCATAAGAATCAATCATTAGTACAGTCGCTGGGTCAATACACCATCTTAAAGAGTGAGCGATGAAAAAACTGCCTGTAACGGTGCTGTCTGGATTTCTTGGAGCAGGGAAGACCACGCTGCTCAATCATGTGTTGACCAATCGCGAGGGCCTACGTGTTGCCGTGATCGTCAACGATATGAGTGAGGTGAATATTGATGCTCAATTGGTTGCAGGGGGAGATGCTGCTCTGAGTCGTACCGACGAGAAGCTTGTGGAGATGACCAATGGGTGTATCTGCTGCACGCTCCGAGAGGACTTGCTGCTTGAGGTAGCGAATATGGCCAGAGAAGACCGTTTTGATTATTTGTTGATCGAATCGACAGGAATTTCGGAACCTGCCCCGGTTGCAGATACGTTTACGTTTGCCATTGGTGATGGTGTCGCGCTTTCAGAGATCGCTGAGTTGGACACGATGGTAACCGTTATTGATGCTGCCAATTTCATCGAGGATCTTCGTGTTGGCAAGGACCTGCAGAGTGTGGGTCAGGCAGCTGGTGAAGACGATCCGCGAACGGTCGCCGACCTGCTGACTGAGCAGGTTGAATTCGCAAATGTCCTTATTCTCAATAAAACTGATCTGGTTGATGAAGAGTCGTTGGGTGAGATTGAGGCGTTCATTGAGCAACTCAATCCCCACGCGCTGAAGCTACGTTCCTCCTTTGGGAAAATCGAGCCTTCGCAGATCATGGGCACAGGACGATTCGATTTTGAGATTGCCAAACAGAGCAAAGGTTGGCAGCTGACACTGCGTGGCGATGGTGCAAGTGAAGTAGAGGAGTATGGTGTCAACAGTTTTGTCTATCGTTCTCGGCGGCCATTTCATCCCCAGCGGTTCTTTGATCGACTGAGTCAGGATTGGCAGGGAGTGTTGCGCAGCAAAGGTTTTTTCTGGTTGGCCAGCCGGTTGGACAAGATTGGGATTTGGTCACAGGCAGGCCGCGTCGCGCGGCTCGACTTTGGTGGATTCTGGTGGGCGGCCGTTCCTAAGCCGCATTGGCCAGATGTCGAATCTATCCGCGCCGAAATTGAGAAGCGATGGAACGATGAAGTGGGTGATTGTCGTCAGGAGTTGGTTTTCATTGGTATCGATATGGATGAGATCGATCTCTACGATTCACTTCAAGCGTGTCTGCTTACAGATGAGGAAATGGCGCACGGAATCGATGCCTGGCGGGAGTTGGATGATCCATTTCCAAAGTGGAATGTCAACTTGGAGAACGCGCTCGCCGCCATGTCGTCGACCTGAAAATCGTTTGTCTTAGTTGACTACCCCCCAGTCTTTGCACCAGGTTGAGTGAGAGAATTGGGGTTGGTAATG
>CAXGRW010000197.1:0-8498 GCA_964012125.1 uncultured Rhodopirellula sp. | reverse complement strand
GCACTGATTGCAAACGCCTGCCGAACGCCGTCAAACCTTGCGGCAATTGACTCCAGCTCTTCCATTCTCTTGACATAACGCTCCAACGACTCACGGCGGGCTCCCGGCCGACTGGCACTGCAAGCATCGCCGGTAGCAACCAGCATTGTGTAGGGGTGCTCCGTCACAATTTCATCGTGATGTCCCAACGCTGCATGCACCACTTCAGGCCCCTCACCATGGCGTCGAAGCAGATCAGCACCAATTTTCGGATGCCCACCTTCTAGCTCGTGGTCAGCAGCTTTCCCGATGTCGTGAAGCAATCCACACCGCCGAGCAAGATCGCCATTCATCCCCAACATCTCCGCGACCAGCCCAGAGACAAAGGCCACCTCAACACTATGTCGAAGTACATTCTGACTGTACGAGGTCCTGAAGTGCAGGCGTCCCAACATCATGATGATTCGATCGTGCAGCCCCGGAACATTTACTTCATCGGCGGCTTCCCGCCCTTTTTGCATCATGAATGCTTCGATCTGCTTTCCAGTTTCGCCAACGACCTCTTCGATCTTCGAAGGATGAATTCGCCCATCTGAAATAAGTTTCTGCAAAGCTCTACGGGCGATTTCTCGACGGACAGGATCAAAACCACTGACGATCACCACACCCGGTGTATCATCAATAATCACATCGACGCCCGTAGCTTTCTCGAATGCCCGAATGTTCCTTCCCTCGCGACCGATAATCCTGCCTTTCATGTCATCGGTGGGAACATCAACCGTGCTGGTAGTGGATTCTGACGTGTGGGCAGAAGCGTAGCGTTGGATAGCGGTCAACAACATTTCTCTCGCTTGCGAGTCGACCACATCACTCAGCAGTTTTTTGTGTTTCAGCAAAGCTGACCCACGTTCATGCTCCAACTCACGCGACATGGCTTCCATCAATTTTTCGCCAGCCTGCTCGCGCGTCATGCTGCTGGCCTGCTCAAGAATCGCAGTCTGTTCTTTCAGTGTGCCATCCAATTGCTCGCGTTGCTCCGTCAACCCTTTCAACTGTGCTGCCAGGCGAGTTTGGCTTGATTCAAGCCCACGTTGCTGCTTTCGAAGTGAGTCTTCCTGCGTCTGCAGTTGCTCATCACGCCGATCCAGTTTCTTCTCCCGCTGCAATTGACTTTTACGCCCAGCGACTAGTTCCTCGTCAGACTCCGCTTTAAGAGACAGCGCGGCCTCCTTGGCTGCCACCAACATCTCACTGCGTTCGGTATCAGCTTTCCGTCGCGCAGATTCAAGAAGCCGTTCAGCTTCCTCTTCGAGCTTGGCCTTTCGTTTTCTTTCAATGAGTTTGAAAAAAACAACGGTGATTGCAGCCCCGACTATCAAGGAGATCAGGATCTGCAGCATTTGTTCTGGAGTCATTCAACTGCCCTCTTATCAGAGGACTCAAAAACCACCAGTCTGGGGAGGTCATCCCCACACGTTCCTGCCTGCGTGATTCGCCCCAACGCCCTTGCTGTGCGCAAGAATCATTGGTCCTCAACAAACGGAGGAACGTTTCCTTGGAAAAAAAGTCGCGAATGCCGCTCTGTGCCAACAATGAACCATGGCCACAAAAAGCCAACGAGCCACACTGATCGTGGGCTCTCGGTTCGTCTAGAAAGCCTGAATTCCGCCGGATCTCGGAGATACTTTTCTCTGAGACACGATCGAATATCCGAAAAGCGACCTCAACACCGGCTGCAAAGCCATGCATGTATCGCAGAAGAATCGAATAAAGAAACGGCCACATGACGATGCTGAAGTGACAAGCTGGACAGAGCAACCAACGCGGCTAAAGTTCAGCCCGATTGGCGACAGGTGATTCTGTTGTCCGTAGTAGTTGTTAATCTTGGTGAATATTGTCGAGGGACCACGCATGGTCCCTCGCAAGCGATAGCGTAACAGTTCATCTCTTGCCGCGATACAACGCGGCTGCGAATCCACTGTCATTCCGAAGCTGCAATCGAACGAAATCATGAACAAGCCCCCGGAAATTGCCCCAAGTTGGTCGAGGTTGCTTGACCTGATGTCGGCAAATTGGGCCACGCAAAAGTGGCGAGACGTAGGGGTTGTGATCGGTTGCAGCGGCGGCGCCGACAGCGTTGCTTTGCTGCGACTCATGGCAGAACTGCGTGCCCAAGGAAAAAATCCTCCCCGCGGCTTTGTGATTGCTGCACACTACAACCATGCCCTGCGCGGCTCCGAATCCGACGCTGACCAGCAATTTGTCCAGATGCTTGCTGAGCAACTGGGACTGAGATTTCAAACGACGCGCACCCAATCCGACGAAAGCAGCGAAGCCGCTTTGCGTTCCATGCGAATGCAGTTCCTGACTGACACGGCGCACGCATCAGGTGCCAGATACATCGCAGTGGCACACTCAGCAGACGACAACGCCGAGACCGTGCTACACCACCTTCTCCGCGGCACTGGACCTGCTGGACTGACCGGTATCAATCACACTCGACCCATCGGCACGGACCTCGTGCTCTACCGCCCATTAATCACAGCTTCAAGACAGGAAATCCGCACGGCACTCAACGAAGTTGAGCAACCGTGGCGAGAAGATTCCTCGAATCAACAACTGCACTATCAACGTAACTGGATACGCCACAAGCTCATCCCCACCATCGAACGCCGCTATCCGCACGCAGTCGACGCAATCAACCGTGCCGTTTCAGGACAACGGGAATGGCGAAGCCTCGTGGATCAACTAGCCCGAACATGGCTCGATAGTCACCAAATCGGCAGCCCATGCACGGGAGTTGAGCAAGACGAAGTCGCACTGAAACGCGATCATTCAACCGACCGTGTCGTGGTCATCTCGGCCATGCAAAACCTATGGGCCAAGATGGATTGGGCCCGCGGTGCAATGGCTCGCGATCACTGGTGTCGGCTGGCGAACACTGTGAATTCGCAAACGCTCGAAAGATATTCGCTGCCCGGTCCGGTTGATGTCGATGCGACCCAACAAGTGATCACCCTGTCACGCAAGAGCCTACCCCCGTCCCCCTCAAACGATACCTAGAAACACCCCCTCAATAACCGGGAAGGCGAGATTTTTTCGAACTTGCCCCAAATCCAAACCGTGCTGATCAAGACATGGTGAACGCAGCGACACACACCAACAGATGCTAACGCACCGCTTGTCGTCTCCCAGCCTAAGCCAACTAGCGGAAGCCAAAACACGCCGACAAAACCGGACTTTGCGGAGCATCAGGAAGAGTTGCGCCACGGCATTAAAACGGCAAAAAGCAGCAACTTCTAAAGCAGCGTTCCCCAAACAAAACACGTAAGCCGCGGGAATCACGCCGAAAATCAGATATTTCGCATCCGCAAAAAGCATCCTCGGTTCGACTTTTGCTTGGGTAGCGATTCGACGAATTATGTGCCAAGTTGGCAGATGTCGGGATACCATAGTTGTCCAGACCTGAATCAAAATTCACTCCATCACTCAATCCGTAGTTTTACTCCGTGGCTGAAGACCTCTATCAAACGCTCGGCGTCGGTCGCGACGCATCAAAAGACGAGATCAAAAAAGCGCATCGTAAGTTGGCACTGAAGTACCATCCGGACAAGAATCCAGATGACAAGGTTGCGAGCGAGAAGTTCAAGCGTGCGCAGGAAGCCTATGACGTTTTGAGTGACGAAGAGAAGCGGGCTGCGTATGATCGCTACGGCGCTGACTTCGAAAAGATTCGCAGCAGTGGCTACCAACCTGGTGCCGGTGGTTTTGATGGTCTTGATCTGGATCAGGTTTTCGGAGGTGGCAGAGCGGGCCGTGGCGGTGGCGGTGGACAAACGCAATTCGATGGATTCTCAGACTTTTTTGAGCAAATGATGGGCGGTGGTGGTCGCGGCCGAGGTGCGGGTGGCCGCCAACGGCAGGCTCCACCCCAAAAGGGTGGGAACACACGTCATGAACTTGAAATACCTCTGCAAACTGCCGTTCAAGGTGGCAAGACAGAGTTCTATCTGAATGACGAAAAAATCTCAGTGAACATTCCCGCTGGTGTCGAAACCGGATCCAAAATCAGGCTCCGAGATCGGGGACAACCATCTCCCAACGGCGGGGCCAACGGCGATCTGATTCTGTTGATCAAAGTCTCCGATCACCCTTGTTTCCGCCGCAATGGCCGCAATTTGGAATTGAATCTTCCCGTTAGCATTGGCGAGGCTGTTCTAGGTGCAAAAATTGACATTCCCACACCCTCAGGTACCGTCGCCCTCAGCATTCCGGCAAACAGCAGCAGCGGACGCAGACTCCGTCTGAAAGGGCAGGGTGTCAAACAACGCGATGGATCTGCAGGCGACCTTTTTGTCGTCTTGCAAATCGAAGTCCCGAAGGAAGCCGACGAAGATTCCCAAAAACTCGTTGAGCAATTTGATGCTCGAAATTCGCTCACGCTTCGCGAAGGTTTGCTGTTCTAGTAAGGCGTAGCCGTCGTGACATAGATAGCTGCTGTCCTAGGTGCAGCGTCTGTGCGTTGGATGCCTGTTCGGTATGTTGAAGCGTGAATACTCAGCGAACCCCGGCGGGCATGGTTGTTCCATCTCGTTATGAACCCTCGCACGCATACACGTGCTACCAAACGACAACACAGTCCCACACCATTTCTGGCGGTTTATTTACAAGACCCAACATGCATTATTCGTTCGGCAAAACACGACGTGTCACTCGCAGTGGAGATTTCACCAAGATCATCCGCTTGGGAACATGCGTTGCTGACGGCACGTTGGTCTTGTTTGCCCTCCCGATGGCGGCGAGCGATGAGGGCATGCGAATCGGGATCACGATTCCCAAGAAAACAGGAAATGCCGTCGTACGTAACCGCTGGAAGCGACTGATACGGGAATCTTTCCGACAACAACAAGCAAACCTCCCTTCGGGCTACGAATTTATCGTACGCCCTAAGCGAGGTGCATCGCTGGACTGGATCGCGATCCAGAAATCGATTCCACGCTTGGCTAAGAAGGCAGCCAAGCGTGCAAGTCAAGTAAATTCAAAGTGATGAATCAGGCAGCCACTTTGTTCGCGCAACTGGCGAAGTAATCAGTAACCACTTCGATCACGCGACACTGCTCGGATTCGGTCAAACCGGGGAAGATCGGAAGGTTCAGCACTTCCTCGCTGGCCCTCTCTGTTTCCACCAGTCTCGAGCCATCGATCTGCAGATGAGTGAAGCACTCTTGCTGATGCATTGGAACAGGGTAATAAATTTCACTTCCGACACCATTCTCCGCTAGATGTGCTCTCAGCGCGTCACGCCTACCACCGGCAACACGAATGGCGTATTGATTCCAAACATGAAAAGCATTCGTGTCATGCGTTGGCAAAGTGATGGCATCTTGATCCACCAGATTTTCTTCCGTCAACATTCGGCCGTATCGCTCGGCGATGTTTGAACGAGACTCTACCGCAGCCGGCAGATGCTTCAATTTGACTCGCAGGACAGCGGCTTGAAACGTGTCCAATCGACTATTGATTCCTACCACCTGATGGTAGTAACGAGGTCGCATGCCATGCCCTGCAAACAATCGAAGGCGATCAGCGGTGGCCGCGTCGCAGGAAGTCATCATGCCGCCATCGCCCATACCGCCAAGGTTCTTGGTCGGATAGAAACTGAAACAACCCACCAGTCCCCAACTGCCAGCTGGGCGAGAATGATAAGCGGCGCCAATAGCCTGAGCTGCATCTTCGATGACAGACAAATCATGCTCACAAGCGAGCTGACAGATCCTATCAATTTCCGCGCACTGACCGAACAGATGCACGGGAATGATCGCCTTTGTTTTCTCGGTAATCGCTTCAGGAATTTTGTCAACGTCGATGTTGAATGTGTCAGGTCTGATATCAACGAAGACCGGTGTTGCTCCAAGTCGAGTGATGCAACTGACAGACGCGAAGAACGTGAAGCTTGGGACGATGACTTCATCGCCAGGCCCAATATTAAGTGCCATCAGAGCCAGCAATAACGCATCGCTTCCCGATGCGCAACCCACCGCGTTGTCAACCTCGCTGTAGGCGGCAACTTCTCGCTCCAGTTCCACCACGTCAGGGCCGAACAGAAACCGTCCGCTATCGACCACGGCGGCGAGTGCATCTACAAATTCGTCGCGGTGGGGACGATTATCTCGATTGATGTCCAACAACGGGACATTTTTGATTTGGTCAGCCATCGTACAACCTTCCGTGGTTGGGCTAGGGCGGGAACAGACTTCAGTCAGGTTCCACGTAGAATTAGTCCGAGTGGGTTCAGCGGTCAAGGTCATTCGACCCGTTCGAGCCGAGGAGAAACCTCCGCGACGATCCGTCCGTGTTTGCGATAGAATCTCAGTCGATCGGAGCATGATTATGGAGAGGAATCGGCAAAAAGCCATTTCCTAACTGCTATAACCGCCTCCGAACCCTCTTTTCTGCCCTTATAAGACCGCATCGGATCTGTGATGGACAACATTCTGCTTCTCGCTGGCGCCTTGGTTCTGATCATTTTGAACGGTTTTTTTGTGGCAGCGGAATTTGCATTGGTAAAAGTCCGGCCATCTCGAATTGACCAGATGGTCCGGAAGAAACGGGCATTTTCAAAGACGGCGCAATGGTTGGCCGAACGTCTGGACAAATCCCTTTCGGCTTGCCAATTGGGCATCACGATGGCGTCATTGGGTCTGGGATGGGTTGGTGAACCCGCCTTTTCCGAACTGATTGAGCCTGTTCTTCACGCCATGGGAATCACTGATCCAGCCGTGTTGAAACTGTTCGGGTTTGGCACTGCATTTCTTTTCATCACTGCCTTGCACCTCGTCGTAGGTGAGCAATTTCCAAAAATCTACGCCATTCGCCGCCCAGAGGCGATGCTGCTGTGGTGCGCTGCACCGCTTAAATTTTTCTACATCATTTTATACCCCTCTTTGGCAATCCTGAATGAAACCACTGCATTCCTGCTGAAGATGTGCGGCATCACCGGGACCTCAGAACATGACGGCCCCTCTTCAGAATCAGAAGTTCGCGATCTCATTACACAAGCACACCGGCATGGTTACCTATCGCGAGATGAACACTCCCTGATCAATAACGTTTTCGAATTCGATGACATGATTGTCCGCCGTGTCATGGTTCCACGAAATGAGGTTTCGTTTTTCGATGTCAACGACTCACTTCCGCACATCATTGAGCAAGTCCAACGCACCAAACACACTCGCTACCCGGTTTGCAACGGCTCGCTCGACGATGTCATTGGCGTTGCCCACATCAAGGATCTGCTCGGCATCGATCTAAATACGCCTGATTTCAGTATCCAATCCGTAATGCGTCCTCCCAAAAAAGTTCACGAGACGATGCCAATCAGTCTTGTGCTGCGTCACTTTCAAGCAACACATCAACTTCTTTCGCTCGTACTGGATGAATTTGGATCGGTAACCGGGGTCGTCACTCTGGAAAACGTACTGGAACGGATCATTGGCTCAGTCGAAGATGAGTTTGATTCAGAACAACCCAATATAATTCCCGCCGGTCCTGACGAATTTATCGTCGCAGGAGCGACAAGCCTTGCAGAAGCGCGACGCGAACTGGGAATCCCGCTTAATGAATCTGATCAGGCCGATACCATCAGCGGCCTGTTAATGGATTACCAACAGAAGATCCCCAAGCCGGGAGACACTGCCCAACTCGAGGGAGCGACCGCAGAAATCATTGAGGTGCGAAGTGATCACGCGAGTAAGATTCACATCGTGATTACAAACCAAAACCCGAAACAGTAATCACAATCACGAAAAACAGTCAATCAAAATGAGGCAAACCCTATTGGCCATGCAACCAGTCGATGGCCTGCTCACGGGTGGTGATTTTTTCATCCAGTTGAAGCTTCCTCAAACTCGCAAGCATCCTGCCGAACTCCGGACCTGGACGCAAACCGAGAGCCTTTAAATCACCGCCACTTAACAAAGGAGCAGGATTCAGTTTCTCTGCCGGCCAGGTGAGGGCAAGATTTGCAAGATCACAACCATCGGTACCCATTCCATCAACAGCAGCCATAGCTGCTGCCAAATCAAGAATGACACGAACATCGCGAAGGATCAGCGCGGGTTGAACGGTGGACCATGGCAAGCAGTTTGCATCAATCAATATCTGCCAATGCTTCAGCGCTGCTGCAGCCTGACGCAACTCCGCACTGGATAACCGCCAACGCTGACTGATCCCTGCAAGAATACGCTCCGGCAACGCTGCTCCCGAGTCCGCAATCACTGCTGCGAGACAAGCCAATGCGAGCGGGAAGGTGCGAGACCCGGCAGCTTGCAGTAGCTGCTCAAGGCGATCCATGTCGATTCCTGCCAAGTCAGGTAGAACGACGCGATGAATGCCGCTGCCCAGCATTTGACGCAAACCCTCGCAGGCGTGTGGAGAAACCAAAACACGCCGCATTTCTGCACCAATCCGTTCTCCACTCACACCGGAAATGTCATCGGCATGCTGCTGAATCGCAGCCA
>CAXGRW010000196.1:0-8501 GCA_964012125.1 uncultured Rhodopirellula sp. | reverse complement strand
ATCAGCAATCGCAACACCATTGACCCACGTTTGAATACGATCACCATTAGCTCGCACCACAAACCGATTCCATTTCCCATTTTGGTAAGCGTCTTTGACTGGCTGTTGTTTTGTAATCCAGCCCCGCCCTGTGCCTTCACTGTAGATGTAGCCACTTTCTCCCGGTGCACTTTCAATCTCTACCTGCGGGCCATGCACACGACCATTGTTGAAATCAGCTTTACTAAGTGATCGAATCTGAACACCACTGTTCAACCCTACATCATCATTCACTTCAAACGTCAATTCAAAATTCGCGTAGTCGCGAGTCGTGCACATGAACGAATTGGGGCTACCTTGAGCAGTTTTCCCAACAATCGTTCCGTTCTCAATCCGGTAGGTTGCCGTACCATTTTTCTGCGACCACCCACTTAGATCTTTTCCATTGAATAACGCGATCCATCCTTTGGAGGTAACGTCAGGTATTGCCGCAAATTCATCGGGTCCCACATCAGCTGGATCTCGCATAGCCGGTACATCGCTGGTCAGCTTGGTCCCATTTACAGCTGGCTGCTTTACGGAACCCGTAGCTGCCCATTCTGCTCCACGCTGCAAAGAAATTTGAAACGCCATTCCTTTCATGGCATTATCATCATGACCAAGAGTAGTATGAAAAACCCGTCCTTCACCGAACTGCACTGTCATCAGGAGTGGTTCATGCTCCCCAGTGCCTCCGGTTGCGGGCGCACTGAATCCAGTCGCCAGCACATGCATATTTTCAGCCGGACCACGCAATTTCCCATACAGCTCATCTGCTGCTTGCATGAACGTGCTCGGTAACCCTGCGGTGATTGGGTGCTCAGAATCTCGAACGATCACCAGAAAGGGAACACGTTTGCCGTGAGTGCCACCTCGGCCGGGACTGAGATCACGAGTAAATCGCTTTTGGTCTTCTTTCCAGCGCACGTAAGGCCCATCTTTTTCAGAACGTCCTCCCCATCCCCCAAGTCCTATCATTCTGTTGTAGGCATCCCATTGAGGGAACGAGTTGTCCGCTGCATGAACACTGACAAAGCCACCTCCACCTGCTACAAATGCTTCAAAAGCTCTTTGAGTTGGCTCACTCCACAACTGACCGTTGTAATTCGAAACGATCAAATCATATTTTGAGAACTCAGGGGAGAATGAGTCCAAGCTTTCCCCGGCCCCTGGTGCGGTAGCAACATCGACATCGAACCTGCCGCAGCCCTCCAATACCTGCTGGATCAGAGGACTTGTTGCTTTCCAATTGTGATTATTCTGCCCATCGATCAGCAACACCGAAATTTTGTCGGCCTGTTGGGCCCACAATGGCGCGAACTGCACAGAAGACACAGCCAGAAGTGAGAGAAGCACGAGGCGAATGGAGGATAACTGTGTCATGTTTCGCTGCGGGAGGTGGTTGGATGAATGGCAACTGAAATCAAAAACATCACGATCGATGGTCGAAAACCGCAATTCTAGCATTTTCATCTGGTTGTGCTGACCTGAGTCTCCGTTCAATCTCCGTGATTCAGGAATATTGCTGAATGCTTTGATCTAGCAATTCTGCTCGTCCAGCGGTTCTAAAAGTACCGTTCGCCTTCTAATATAGGGCGTCCCAAAGGAGCAAAGAATGTCAGAGTTTTTACGCGGATCATTTCCTGCAACTCGAATGCGGCGAGTACGTCGTCATGACTGGTCGCGGCGACTAGTCACAGAAACGACACTGAGCACGAATGACCTGATCTGGCCTTTGTTCGTTTTCGACGGCAAAGGTCGGCAAGCAGTCGAGAGTCTCCCTGGCGTTGACCGACTTGGTGAAGATGAAATATCCCGCGAGGCGATTCGGGCATGTGAACTTGGGTTGCCAGCACTTGCAATCTTTCCTGCCACCGCCCCCTCGCTAAAAACCGAAGATGCGGTCGAAGCCACCAACCCTGACAATCTTGTTTGTCGTACGGTTCGCCGCGTCAAACAGGAAGTGGGAGATCAAATTGGGATCATTTGTGACGTCGCGCTCGATCCTTACAGCAGCCATGGACAGGATGGTCTAGTTCGCGATGGCGATGTTGCTAATGACGAAACACTCGCAGTGCTGTGCCAACAGTCACTGGTTCAAGCTGAAGCCGGCTGTGACATCATTGCTCCAAGCGACATGATGGATGGTCGAGTTGCTGCAATCCGGACTGCTCTGGATGAACAGAATTTCTCGAACGTTCAGATCATGTCTTACGCTGCCAAATACGCGAGCTCTTTTTACGGTCCCTTTCGTGATGCAGTGGGTTCCTCTGGCAACCTCGGAGGCGCAAGTAAAAAAACTTACCAGCAAGCCCCCTCTCAGACGAATGAAGCGTTACATGAAGTAGCTCTTGATTTACAAGAAGGTGCCGACAGCGTGATGGTCAAACCGGGCATGCCATATCTCGATATTGTGCAACGTGTGAAGGAAACGTTCGCTGTTCCCACCTTTGCTTACCAAGTCAGTGGTGAATACGCGATGCTCTCAGCAGCAGCGGAAAATGGGTGGCTCAATCGTCGCGAAACTGTTCTTGAGAGCCTGCTCGCTTTTAAGCGAGCAGGTGCTGATGGTATCCTCACGTACTTTGCCGCCGACGTCGCTCAATGGCTGAGTGAGTAGGATCACCATGAACAGCACAAATCATTCAGGCACGGACTCCCCAACTGAAAAGCCAATCGACGAATCCCCTGAATCACTCGCGACTCAGGCTTCTGACCGATTCCAATGGCACTGGGCAGAAACGTCAATCGCAGGTGAAATTCGAAAGTTGGCAGTTGCTTCTGACCCAGAAGGCATGCTTATCGATGCTTGTGAGCGGCAGGATGCGGGTGAGGAGGGCGTGATTGATCCTTTTTGGGCAACCACGTGGCGTGCCGCATCAGGACTTGATCATTTTCTGTACGACCTTTCGCTCAGTGGCCTCTCGCTATGCGGCCTGCGCGTGCTTGAACTTGGTTGCGGAACTGGACATGCGGGGTTCGCCGCAGCATGCCGTGGATCACAGGTGGTTCTCACCGATGGAGTGACTGATCCGTTGCTACTGGTGAAAATGAGCACATGGGAGCTAAGAGATCGCTGTCAGGTACGGCAACTGAGATTTGGGATTGATCGCATTGAAGGCCCGGGCTTCCCACTTATCCTCGGAAGCGACATCACCTATCTGCGCACACTTTGGCCCGAATTGAATCATTGCCTGCGAGAACATCTGGCTGAAGGTGGGCAGGTTTTACTAAGCGATCCGTACCGGATCATTGCCAACGAGTTCCGCGATTGGATCCAAGAGAACGGATGGTCTTATCACGAACACAAAGTCGTACTGGACGACGATCCTGCTCACCCAATTCGGGTCATGCAATTAAAAGCCAAGTGAATTCCTGACTCTATGAATCGGCTACATCAAAGACCCACAGAATGAGGAACTGAAACGAACGCGTCAGAATCTGGCTCGTGCTGTCGTGACAGAACGGTTCCAATTTCATAGCACTTAGCATTGACTCGCCGTGCACGAGCGACTCGGAACTGTGTCCAGAACGTTGGCAGCACGATCCGCACTTGCTCTTCGTGATAATTTTTCGCAGGGTGAAAGAAAACCTGTCCGCTAAAGCGGAGAAGTCTCGTGTATAGATGCCCATAGAGCTTTTCTTGTGGGACCTGAATGGAATGGCCTTTTCAAACCACAAAATTCCACAAGTGCGGATTTTCAGTCTTTGATTATGCCGTTGATCACCCGAAACGGATGCTGACCTTCTGGTGTCTTCAAAGTAATCAGTCCATTCAACTTGGATCTCGATCCTCCAGTCCAGCGAATGAATCAAATCCGCTAATTTTGTTCGATAAACGACAGCCCACATTTGCTAAGTCAGGATCGAACACGCTACCAATCTCTCGTTCCATGATGTGCAAAGTATTCTTCGAAGCATATCTTTTCTATAGGCTCTGTTGCTTGTTAATGCTTCCCAGACATCCTCCACAGAGCATAACTTCGCCCATGGATGAATGTCATCTTCGATACACCCAACGGGGTAACCTTTCTCATCTAGTCATTCATGATGCTGATACTTCACCATGAGTTGGCTTTCGACAAGATCCCCGCGGTGCGCAACTTTTTAAACCCATAATCGGGTGCATTCGACTCTCTCGACTCCAACTCTGTCTTCCTGGCTTATGCAAGCTTTCAGCATGGATTTCCAACTTGCCTCAATCGTGAAGTAAGCCACCGGCAGTGATATCTTGTACGATCTCGTTGGAATAACCCAACTCGTTTGCGAGTATCCCACAGTAAAATGCAACGTTGGCTGAGTGAGTGAGCGTTGCATAGTCATGATGCAGCACTTTGAGCACGTCTTTTACTGCGAACTGATCGTTGGTCAAAACATCCGCAGTGCGTGTGCGTAACGGGCTTGCTGCGTCTACGGTCTGATCAGTGTTGTCTTCAGAAAATGCCTCTTGAAGTATTTGGCGAACAACCTCAGTTACAGCCTCGGTATGCACGACCGGGGAGACATTCTCCTTATCGCTCGCAGTGGCAATCACACACAAATAGTCTTTGTGGGAAGCCTGCGCCTTGCGGGAAATGAATAATTACCCCACCACGCACCCGTAACCGCTCCAGATCATCTACGGTGAGAGGGCGGTCACCACCTCGTTAAAGTGTGTTGTCTGTCTCGACTTCGACTTAATACAAGTCGAGGCCAAGGTGCGAGCGCGGCGTCAGGGTCGCGATGCTAATTGGGCTGAAGTCAAAGCTGTGCATTGATCTGATAACACGCCTGAACTGATTGAAGCAGCACCCAAGATGCAGATTACCACATTGGGGGATTGGGAATTGCTACCACCAAATCCCTGCGTTCTCGGTGATTTTGACAGCGTAAACGTCAAATCGCTTTGCACGTTCGCAGTGGTGAAAGTTTAATCCACACCGCTGATTGGCGAGAGAGATTTTTCCTGACGCAGCGGGCGAACATACCTCAGTCGAGTTTGAACTCGGGGGGCACTTCGTACTTGTCCTTCGCCGAATTACGAGTAGTGATAAGTATCTCTTTCGTTCCCGGCTTTGTGACATCATCCTCCACCACCCAGATCAGTGCCTGCTTTGCATCCTTGGGCCCAGTCGCGGTCTTATCGGGATTCGCAAGTCTCAGCAATTCAGTAAGCACCTGCCGCAGCGGAACATTTGCCTGTTTGAAGTTTCGGACTTGCTGATTCTGGGTAATTCCCATCAACTGCAAGTCTCCACCAATAATTCGAATATTCGGTAGTTTGGATTCACTGGGCAAGTCCCGTTCAAACGCCGTCACGATATTGTCGATCGCAAATTCAAGTGATTCCTGTTCAAAGGTAACAGACATTTTACGATTCAAGAGTTCTTCGATGGATAGCGACTTTTTCGGGGCTGGTGCTCCCGTTGCCGCAGAACTGCCCTCAGGTGTATTCAGCGCCAAGACAGTGGCTAGCATCACCTGTGGAACGGCTTGGGCTGGCAGATACGCATTAGCGATCGCCATCTCCTCCGATACGCCAAACCGCACCTGCTCAGCGACAAAATTGACCATTGGTCGTAATCGATTCGCGAGCAGCCGCCATGAAGCATCAGGCACCGAGTTGATAATAAAATCGTCTGCCCACCTAGGCCAGCCACCAATCTTTTCCTGAAGCATTCTGACGAGTGCGGGAGGACTCGAACCACCACTCGGCGCCAACCGTGTCTCGATAAACATTTGCTCGGCCCCAAAATCCACTGTCACTAACATCGCCGAGACGTCCGGTTGCAATGCTGACTTCAACGGAGCAACGAACGCTGGCAACGAATTAGAAAGCAGTTCTCGACCATCTGCGAACAGAAAGTTGGGACTGGCAAAAAGAACAACGATGTCAGACTCGTTACTCGTGGCGTTCCATAGCATCTGTGAGTTCCTCGGGAGAAGCACGGATGATCCTTCCGTTTCAGCGACCTCACTAATTTTCGCAACCGATCCAATGGCAAAGCGACTGACAGGATCGTCTCCTTTTCCTACAAAATAATAGGCGTCTGATCCAGGTGAGTCACCTGCATAGATGGTGACGCCATCCGCGGTGCGTGATGCTGCCACATCCCACTTCTCGATCAGATCTTTTGCTGGTACAGGATCTTTCAGCTGAATCGCCAGCGATACTTCTGGCCAGCCTTCTTTGCCTGGGTGCAACGCCATGCTACACGTATGAATCGACTCCACAGGCACCGCCGCACGTTCCGCGATACTGGAAATCAGCGCATCCAAATCTGGCGAAAACACCTCGATGACTTGATCACCAATATTACTTTCGACAATGGATGCGATCCGCAATGATGCCACCATCGCTGGCCCGGGTGGCAGGTATTCCAAGGATGCTTTTTCCGTGCCCGCTGCGTAGGGTGGCACATAAAGCAAACGCTCGTCATCTACCAGTTGATATCCAGTAGCTGCGTTATCCGGCTTCGACGTTCTTTTCTGCGTTCCTTTCTGCTTTGCATCCTTGTTTTCATCCTTCTCACGATTAGATACGCGCGGAATCACAGCCGGTACTGGCGGCCGTATTCGATCTTTATCAGCGGTTTCGTCTTCTGGACTCCTTGGCACCAACAATCCAATCATCAACAACAGAATTGCGACGCACATGGCCCCAAGAACCAATGGTGCTTTTGACTTCTTTTTCCGACGAGAACGCTGTCTTGGAGCACTTGTCTCACCCCCAACAGGTGGTGGCTCTACAGGTTCCGAAGAAGCTTGCCCCGCAACGACAGGTTTAGGATGGAGTGCGGGCTCTTCCGAGACGTTGGCACTTCCGGAAACACTGCGAGGTGATTGCTCAGAGCCACCCTTGGCTGGTGCGGTTTGATCACTGGGACCAATGGAGCTTCGCTTCACTCTTTCATCAGCTTGAGCCGCAGTCACGCCTTCGTTGATAGCGGCTTTGCGATCTCCCATTTTAACTTTCGCTTCTGGAGCGACGTTGACAACAGGAACATCGTTGATGGCAGGAGTATCCGATGTCGCATTCGCCTGTTTCACCCCGCTATTTGATAGGCTTGCAACTTGCGTTTTCTGTTCAGGTGCACTACCTGTCGTCTCCGCATTACCAGCCTCTTCTTGGGTTGGCCTCTTGGAAGATACCAAAGGCAGAATTGCTGTGAGAGCATTCGCCAACTGCTCAGCCGCTGCGAACCGAGAAGCGGGATTTTTGGCCATCGCAAAAGCTAGCACCCGGTACAACGGATCACCAGCTTCACCCTTTTTAACCGCTTCCACTAACTCAGGTGGTGTTACAGAAGCTTGTGCTTGAATCAGTTCAGCATTGGACGCCCCCTCCACGGGAAATCTTCCAGTGGCCAGTCGGAACAACAGACACCCGAGTGCGTAGATATCAGTAGCTGCATTGCATTCCTGATCCGAGTGATTGAACTCTGGCGCAGCATACAGTGCTGTTGCCTCATCACCATCAAACCAACCGGACTGGTTTTCCTCCATACCTGCAGGAGGACCCGAGGGGTCTCGCAACAGCAGAACATTGCCATCATGGCCTAACCAAACCTGCTCTGCCCTAATCGCTCCATGCACCAAGGGCCGCTCATGCATGGCAACCAAAGCGTTCGCCAACTCAATCCCGTATTCACACACCTGACGCTGGCTGAAGCATGCCCCGTCCGTCAGATAAGTGGATAGTGCTTTCCCCTCAGGCAGTTCCGAAAAAATCAGTGTCCAAGCTTGCTGAGTCTCGTCATCAAATGTTTGCAGCGCGTCAGCTTCGACTTCCTGATGTGCCTGCAGCCACTGATCACGACCACCAATGAATTGATCTGCCGCGACTCGAAAGAGAACACCAATGCGGCCATCATCGATACGGGAAACAGGAATCCATCGTGGCAAGGGCTTGGGGCCTGCTTGCGCTCTCACAACAAAGTTGCCGGACCTGATTTCCCGCGGTGGATCAGCCAGCAATGCCTCTGCCTGAAAATCAGTCAAAGTTCCCTTTAGCAGAAGGAAATTGGCCAGTTCGCTGCTATCGCTTGGTGGAGTTCCTGCATTTGCATCGGCGAAGTCACCCGCAATCTGCTTGCAACCCGAGGCATCAACAATGCCCGACTTAACCAGCCCTTTCCAGAATTCGCCCAACGCGATCGACATACAACTTTTTCAATCAAACGAATATTTCAACGTACGTTTCTATCAGCCTGTATTCTACGACATGATCCAGCTTTCGCCGACCTCATCCTGAACGGGGGCGACAGTTCACCTCAAACGATCGTCTAATCATGGCGGTTTCGCAGCCCAGCGACTCTCTCACAAGGTAAAAGCCCATCTTTGAGGACTGTGCTATCGGCATTAAACTGCAGTGAGGGCTAAACTTATCGGCAGGTACCACCGCGGCGGCTGCCCACAGCTCACATCGCTGACTCCTGAGACGATGAGTAACCAGTTCCGCGTTAAGCCAGTTTACTGAACATCATTTTCGCCGTACATCATTT
>CAXGRW010000195.1:0-8532 GCA_964012125.1 uncultured Rhodopirellula sp. | reverse complement strand
ATGCATGTCCACGCCATCAACAAGGCATCCAAGACCTACGAGCACATCGATCCGGCGTTGGTTGGAAATGAGCGGAGGATTTTGGTCAGTGAGTTGTCGGGTCGGAGCAACATTGTTGCGATCGCAACCAAGCACAATATCCAAGACAACCGCGAACTGATGGACAAAATCCTGAAAGAGGTTGTTCGCCTCGAGAACCAGGGCTATCAGTTTGAAAATGCTGGAGCCTCGTTTGACCTGCTTGTCAAAAAAGCAGCTGGTACTTACACCTCGCATTTTTCACCGATCAAGTATCGTGTGGTCGCAGGAGATCGCAACAGTGACCAAAAACACGTGTTTGCCGAAGCCATCATCAAGCTCAAAGTCCGCGACACCCTGTGGTTCGATGCTGCCGAAGGGCATGGCCCCGTGAATGCACTGGATGCAGCTTTACGAAAAGCACTGATGGATGCCTACCCTTCACTCAGCGACATGCACCTGATTGATTACAAGGTCCGTGTGGTTGACTCTGGGGCAGGTACAGCCGCATCGATTCGCGTCAACATCGAGAGTGGCGACGAGACTGAAACGTGGGGCACCATAGGTGTCAGCGAGAACATCATCGAAGCCAGTTGGCAAGCACTTGTCGATTCGGTGGAATACAAACTGCACAAAGATGAACTGCCGTTAGGCGGCAACTGAATACACACGGGATTGTGGCGCATGCATGCCACCCAGAATTACTCAATAGAACCTAGATCTCAACAAGACAACCGATGAACGAGATTCCAGACCGGTTTGATCACGCAAATGCTGCAAGTCGTATCCTGCAGGCATGGAGTGATGCCAAGTGCGCACACGCTGAAGTCAATCCTGACCGCAAGCCATTTACCGTCGTGATTCCACCACCCAACGTCACGGGTGCCTTGCATCTCGGCCACGGTCTGAACAATACCCTACAGGACATCATGGTCCGCACACGCCGAATGCAGGGATATGAAGCGTTGTGGATGCCCGGCACCGACCATGCCGGAATCGCGACTCAGGCTGTGGTTGAACGACGCCTCAAAGAACAGGAAAACCTCTCACGCCATGATCTAGGGCGTGAAGGACTCGTCAGTCGCATCTGGGACTGGAAGGCACAATATGAAACACGAATCCTTGGTCAGCTAAAACGCATGGGATGCAGTTGTGACTGGGATCGCCTGCGATTCACGTTAGATGACGTCTGCGCCGCAGCAGTCCGAGCCACCTTCTATGACCTGTTCAGTAAACGAATGATCTACCGCGGAAAGCGGTTGGTGAACTGGGACACATTCCTGCAAACCGCAGTCAGTAATGACGAGGTTGAGAACGTCACAAAGAAAGGCCACTTCTGGCACTTCAGCTATCTTGTAATCAATCCCAAGAGCGGAGAACCTGCCCAGGTAGAAATCGCCACCACACGTCCCGAGACGATGCTGGGTGACACGGCGGTGGCAGTGCATCCGGACCCAGCCAAAGCTTTTGACAAGGTTGAGCAGGAAATCCAACTGAAGCTCTCGGAGGCAACCGACAAGGAAAAGGTTGAACTACAACACCAAATCGACGCTCTTCATACACGACGCGCTGAGATGCTGCCGCAACTAGAGCAACTCAGAAACATGGCCCGTGATGGCCGCAAACTCATGCTGCCGCTAATGGATCGCGAGATTCCATTGATCGCCGACGTCTGGGCGAAGCCGGAATTGGGTAGTGGATGCGTCAAGATCACACCTGCTCATGATCCCAATGACTATGAAGTCGGGCTACGGGCTGAACTGCCCATGATCAACATTTTGAATCCTGATGGCACAATCAACGCCGAGGGTGGTGATTATCAGGGACTGACCATCCCCCAAGCCCGCAAAAAAGTGGTTGCAGACCTCGACGCATTAGGACGCCTTGGTGAAGTTGAAGATCGGGAAATTGAGCTACCTCACAGCGATCGAAGCAAAACCCCCATCGAACCGTATTTGGCTGATCAGTGGTTCGTCGCGATGGGAGAACTGGCGCAATCCGCCATGGATGCTGTCGAAGATGACCGCGTCAAAATATTCCCCGAACGATACCGGAAAGGGTACCTGGATTGGCTCGGCGAGAAACGCGACTGGCCGGTTAGCCGCCAATTGTGGTGGGGTCATCGCATTCCAATTTGGTCTATCGACGGACTGAACGAAACCGCTGCTGACGATGCCGTAGCGCGGCTTTCAATGATGCCTGCACATGCTGCTGGCGATTTGCAGGCCAACATCGACAACCGTGACGATGGAACTCGCAGCGTCTATGTCTGCATTCGACAGGAAGACACTGCCGTCGAAGAAGAGATTGAAGCCATGGGCTTTGTCCGCGACCCAGACGTATTGGACACATGGTTCTCGTCGGCACTATGGCCGCACAGCACCTTGGGTTGGCCAGAAAAAACCGCTGAGTTGGAATACTTCTACCCCACCAGTACCCTCATCACATCGCGTGACATTATCACGCTTTGGGTTGCCCGCATGGTGTTGATGGGCTTGAACAACATCGGTGACATTCCCTTCAACGAGGTGTTCATCCACCCGAAAATTCTCGATGGTCTCGGAGAGACCATGAGCAAAAGTAAAGGGAATGGTGTCGACCCAATCGACGTGATCGATAAGTTTGGTCCAGATGCCTTGCGTTTTGGACTTGCCCGACTGGCTACGGATACGCAAGACGTTCGGATGCCGGTCCAGTATGAATGTCCGCATTGCGAAAAGCTGATCGACCAAACCAAAAAGAATCGCTCTTTACCGAAGATGGAATGCCCGGGCTGCAACGAAGTCTTCTCGACACAATGGGCAGAATCCGAGGAAGACAAATCGCTGCCCAAAGCTGCCGTAGTGAGTGAGCGTTTCGAAACGGCTCGCAACTTTGTCAACAAACTATGGAATGCTGCCAGGTTCGTTCTGATGAACATGGAAGATTATTCCCCGCAGACCGTCACCATTGACGACCTGCCGCTGGAAGATCGATGGCTCTTAAGTCGCCTGTCAACAGTCACTCAACAGGTCACCGAGGGAATCGATCGCTATAAGTTCGCCGAGAGCACGAGGGTTCTTTACAACTTCGCATGGGATGAGTTCTGCAGTTTCTATGTCGAGATTGCGAAACCGCGACTGGCAGATCCTGACAAACGGGCCATAACTCAGGCTGTCATGGCCCATGGACTTGATACTCTGCTGAAATTGCTTCACCCCGTCATGCCGTTTGTAACCGAGGCAATCTGGGAGTGCGTGAATCAGGTAGCACCCGAACGTGGTGTGCCGAATCCGGTTCAATCACCAAATTTTGTGATGAAGTCTGAGTGGCCCAGTGCGGTGCCCGAGCATCACGACGAGTCAATTGAACGCCAATTCGCTGAATTTCAGGAAGTGGTTGGAGCCATTCGTAAGATTCGCGCTAGCCAAAACATTGCACCGCGTGAAACGGTCCCCGTCGCCATACGCTGTAGCGATTCCTCACTCGCATTATTGCAACCTATGGTGAGTTATTTCGCGGGACTGGCTGGCGCAGAGGTGGTCGCAATCGGGCCGACGGCGGCCGCGTTCGAAACCGACGCACCGCTTGCACTGACATCCATCGACGTTGATGTTCACGTCGATCTCGAAAAATTCATCGACATTGATGCGGAACTCGCGCGACTGGACAAACTGAAATCACAACTTGAAAAGCAGATCAAAGGTAAACAGCAAAAACTCGGAAACGAGAACTTCGTTGCCCGAGCGCCTGCGGATGTGGTTGACAAAGAACGGGCCTCGCTTGCAGACCTCGAAAAGCAGAGCGAATCAGTCGAAGGTGACATCGAACGACTTCGTAAGAAATCATCGCAGTGACTTCAGTCTGGTTTGCAAACCGTTAGTGTCCGCTAGGAATTGAGCACAGGCTCACAACTGCCGCCAACGCAGCATTGATTTCTGGCGGGTGCTGACCCCAACCCTGTGACCCCATAAAAAATCCAAATCAGCAGAAAACGCGAGCGACCGCGAAGCGTAGCGGATCTCGATAAATCAAGGCACGACCGCCTAAACCATGGCGGTCCATCGGTCTTTGTAGTTAAGGACGAACCTGACGTCGATGATTGCCTGCTGAATCCCCAAACGACGCACCCCTTCATTTCATACGGAGCAATGAACCGATGATGCAATTAGGCTTTGTCAGCGCGATACTACCAGACTTGTCACTCGAAGACGTTTTTGCCACTGCGGCAGAAATCGGTTATGAGTGCGTGGAAGTCATGTGCTGGCCTCAGGGTAAAGCAACCCGGCGATATGCGGGTATCACCCATATCAATGTCGCTGAATTGAATGACCCGGCGGTCATTGATTCCATTCATAATCTCTCCCAAAAACATGGGGTTGGTATAAGTGGGCTCGGTTATTACCCCAACGCATTATCGTGTGACACCGCTGAAGCAGAACAAGCAGTCGAGCATATCAAGGCGGTCATCACAGCGACTGCCAAGCTGAATTTGACGCGGATGAACACGTTCATTGGTCGCGACTGGACAAAATGCGTCGATGACAATTGGCCCCGATTCTTAAGCACTTGGAAACCGATCATCCAGCATGCGGAAGAACATGGAGTCAAAGTGGGCATCGAGAATTGCCCCATGCTATTCACCGCAGATGAATGGCCAGGCGGCAAGAATCTTGCGGGCAGCCCTGCTATTTGGCGACGAATGTTCAATGACATCCCAAGTGATCACTTCGGCCTCAACTATGATCCATCGCACCTCGTATTCCAGCAAATGGACTACCTGAAACCCATGCGAGAGTTCGCTGACAAACTATTTCATATTCACGCAAAGGATGTCAGGGTTGATCAACACCAACTGGACGACCTGGGAATCCTCGCTTACCCGAACCAATTCCACTCTCCCAAGCTACCAGGCATGGGTGACGTTGACTGGGGAAAATTCTTTTCAACCTTAACTGACACCGGTTATCGTGGCCCAGTCTGTGTTGAGGTCGAAGACCGTGCTTATGAAGGAAGTGTCGAAGACTGCAAGTTAGCATTGGTGCAAAGCCATGACTTCCTTCGCAACTATGTCCCTGGTGCGAAGCTGCTTTAGTCACAACCAAAAATCTTCCTGCGCCTCATTAGCCCACGCAGACACGCCCACTCGCTTTGAATCGCGAGGCCACGACAGCACGGTGGCGAGAGGCACTGAAAATCATAGCATTGACGATACTTTGAATGACTGAACCGGCGTGGGGCAGCACCACCGGCGCCGGCTCAACACTGTAATGCCGGTATGACAATTTCGGTTTCGCACGCTCACCTTTTGGCAAGCATACATCACCCGAGATGCAAGTCACTCCTGAATGACTTCGATAGCCGCAATGGATCCTGGATTTTCTGCATCCAAGTGTTTCAAATCAATTTTGAGTGAGGTCTCAACTGGCACACCTTTGAACTCTTTTACCAAAACCCGATTGCTGCCAGTTCCTTGCGAAGGCTCAAAACTGATAGCCTCAGCGACCACATTTCCCTGGAACGAAAGATCAAAAGGACCTGAAGCAACAGGCTTAATCGACTTTTGCTGAAGCGAGCCCAGATAGATTTTCACCGTGTAATTTGCGGCACCATCTTCTTTGTCACGAAGTGGGATATCCACACTTTTCAGTCCACTGGTGCCCGAGGTGTAAAGCCAAGGCGTCTGAGTCGCACCCAGATCAATGGCTTCGGCATTGCGACTGTACCACTTCCCGCCTGACTCAAGCTGGTGTTTTAGATTGAATACAAATTCAAGCCGACCCCGTGAACTTGGGCGTGGGTAACCGAACCACTCACGTCCTGAATCATCTTTCCTGTCTCCGGGTGCTCCCAAGTTGATCCCCATTCGCTTCACTGGTGTCGAAGCACCAACCGCGCTGAAGATTCCCCATGACTTGTTTTCCGTCTTTGGCTCCATCACGACAGTCGAAGCAATTGAGAATTGACAAACACACCCGGCGCTTGCCTCGGGAATCATCACCAGACCATTTCCTGGGATGGCGTTGATCCAGCAACCTAGCCGCTGGCCCGCAAAATGCCTTGTTCCGCTATCGTTGTAAAGATCGTAATAGCCGATGAATCCGGACCGAAAGAACATCATATTTGGCGTCGCCGTGATCACACCACAGTGATGCCCTGGACGGCTGAACCGCCATTGCGTTTCCTCGCCCGTGAGTGGATGAGAACTCGTCTTGGGCTGCCCTGTGTGCAGATTAAATGCCCATGGTTCCGCATACACCTCATCACCAATCACTGCGGGGCGATTCATGTAGTTGGCATTTTTCGCCCAAAGCTGGTTTCCATCACTGGAATCAAGCACGACGATTTTTCGCTGATCAAACTGACCCGACAAAAACTGCTTCCAATAGTGGCCGTTTGCATTTGCACCACAAAGGACGACATGCCCATTGGCGTACATGAGAGTAAGACTGCCTCCCCCGGCGCTAACATTCGTGGTATCGGTGACGTCGACTGCCTTGGACCAGACCTTCTCTCCCGTCTTGCGATCAATCGCTACCGCGAGACGAAGATCAAGCTTTTTCATTTCAGCTTCGGCTTTGAGTGCGGCATCACCCGTCAACTTCTTAAACTCATCCTTGTCCTGCAGGTAAAGTTGCTGTCGTTCCTCAGGGCTCATGGAAGAATCGATGAAGTACACATGTTCGGGTCCGACAGCAATCGTTGTGTGTAGGATGTTGTCACCTCGGTACGTCCACACCCGCTTTCCCGTTTCAGTATCCACAGCGAACACAGCGTCAGTTTGACTTTTTACCTTCAAGCCTCTTCGACGAAGTCGCGCCTCCAACTCCCCTCGTATGGTACTGGTACCAAACAACTGTCCGTTATCGTAGGCAAGATACGCCCACGCCCTCTCAATTCCATCACTGGATTCCGGCGTGGTGTACTCGGCAATCACCTTGCCGGAAGTTGCATCGATCGCAACACATGTCTTACCCGCCGCTGCATAGAGGTGATCATCGCTTGCCGCAAGATTGTGCGTTTCGCGATTATTGAATACCCCGGTGCGAATCGCTCCAGGATTCTTGTATTCCCACAGGAAAGTTCCGTTGTAGGCATCATAAGCCATGATCTTATCCGTTCCCTGAATGAACATTCGTCCGTTCGTTGACAACGGTGCCCCGGCGGCCTCGTGGCGATTGAGCATTGAACTTGGCCCCGGATCTCCGTACCAGAGCACGCCCAAACCGTCACGAATACGATGATCCGCCGAAAAGGAAGTATTGGCAACATTGCCGTACTGATGCGACCACGATCCGGCTCCCGGCAATTTTCCTCGACGCAACATGTACCAAGGTGATGCACTAATCATTTCACCTTCATCTTGATGAAATAGATCAGTCAACCACTGTGACACAGCATTTTCAACCTCGCCGCCTGACTGCGAGTCGGGGCAACCCAACATTGCCACTCCACCACACGGCTTCAGAAATCTTGACACATCCTCCGGGGCACACCCCATCTCGCGGTTTTGGAGGACAGTGTCGGAAACAATCAGATTTGCAAAGTAATTACTAAACGGTATGTCGGTAAGCGGAGCGTTCACGATGGTCACGCTTGCCCCATGCATTCCCGCTGCCTCAAGCAAGCCTCTTGATTTTGCTGCCTTAGACGGATCAGGCTCAACCCCTATGACATTCAAGTCACTCTGCACTGCCAACTCATAAGCCAGTCGCCCCTCTTCGCTCCCCAGAACCAGACAAAACCCTGTCGCCTGCCCACTGCGTTTCAGGATTTCTGCCGCAGCTTTGCGGAACCGATCTTGATCCTTGAGTTCCTCATACGGTTTGCCATAGGCAACGGGCCACTCTCGGGTCGGCGAACTTGCAACCTCAGCAGGCAGTTTTGCTTCAGACAAAAACGCATAAATATGTCCTTCGTCCGTGCTGACCGTGAGCACACCGTCATCGACTGCCAGACCACGTACATTTCCAACCACTTTTTGTGTCCATAAAAGCTTGCCAGACTTTCGATCCAAAGCAATCAACTCGTTAAGCCCGCCTGCAACAACGACGTTTTGCGTTGCAATCAACACATCATCAAATGTGGTGGGAAACTCCCACAGAACGCCGATCTGTGCAAACTCAAGCATCTTCTGCTTTGCTTCTGCTAATTTGGCAGGTTCACTGCGAGCGGAACGCGCTTTCAAAAACCATTTCTGCTTTTCCTGACTGGCTTTGGAGTGCTTGGCATGATCCACACAGATCAACTTTTCCCCAGTGAGAATGAATGCCTGGTCATTCGCCAGGGCCATCTGACGCCCATTGATGTAAGCCTCACCCACATCGCCATTTCGTTGATCCATGGCAAGAAAATGATGGGGCCCGCCAGCATAAACCTGCCCGTCTCCCAGCAGTGCTTTGGTTCCGCCCACAACACCACCGGCGTCAGTTCGCCATGAGTACTTTTCCTGAAAGACGATGGTGCCATCCTGCTTAGAGACCGCGACTGGCAAGGACCGCCCAGAGGGAACAAACAGATTGTCTTTATTACTGA
>CAXGRW010000194.1:0-8553 GCA_964012125.1 uncultured Rhodopirellula sp. | reverse complement strand
GGGGCGATCGTTTTTGGGAGGTGGCGGTCGTTGCAGTTCGTTCTGTCGCATCCTTTTTGTATCAGCTTGTTCTCTACAGTTATGTGTATCATAGAGCGCGGTCTCAAGCCTTATGTCTATCCCGCGAAACGGAAAGCCAGAAAACTGTGGACAAGCCCGCCGGTGACCAAGGCTAACGTCAAAATGCTGTGAAAAGCGACCCACAGACGCAAACGTAGTTGCAAGGCGAATTGGTAATCCAAGTCGTCTCGACGCCGCACTAACGCAGCAAATCTTCCAGCCGTTCCGCGGCCCTCGCTTTCGAGATACCGTTCCAGATCCTTCAGGTCACTTAGCAATCTTCGCCGTCGTCCGCCGGTGGGCACCAGCACATAGGCCAACGAAGGGCGTGAGTTGAAAAAGGGGTTCAAGTGTTGCGTATAGAAACTTCCGAGAACCGTTGTGCCAACATGCAAACTCAGTTCTTCAAGCAGTTTTCGTGCGTGATCTGCAATTTGTCCACGATGCCATTCAACTCGGTCAAAGCGGTGCTGTCCCTCAACAGCGGTAAGCCGTTTGGGCAAGGTTCGTGAGGCATACAAACCATAAAAACCACTGCCTGTAACAAGCAAGAAAATGATCGAAAGCCCGCACTCGAAAATGCCATTTCCAATCAGATTCGGCACATGCATCCAATAGACACCTGCCGTGAATAATCCCATGTAGATATGGACTTGAGTCCATGTGCTAACACTTCCCAATGGCAGAATAGGTATCCGACGGCGCATACCAAACAAAGCCAAGAGAAGGACGCAGCAAAGAAGTGTTCCACCCGTCAATATAGCGACGTCCGCCAATCGATCCGTTTGTATCCAAACAATGCCAAGCATCACAACCAACGCAATTAATGTCAGTGTGATGGCGATGCGGCGACGCTGACGAAATGAAGGAAGGGCCATGCGTCTAGCTCCGTAGGTCGAGCCACTCCTGGAGTGGCTTGGACTCAGTGAGATCAATTCGAACAAGCGCATCATGAGGACAGGCAGCGACGCATACCGGACCAGAAGGAAGTTGGCTGCACATGTCGCATTTGGTTGCTTTGACAATGGGCAAATCAGTAGTCACGTCGCGAAAGGGTCGGCCCTGATGATCGAATACCTCGGTCATCCTGATGTTTTCGTAAGGGCACGCGGCGGCACAGGTACCACAGCCTACGCAAATCGATTCATGAATTTGGACGACTCCGGATTCTTCGTCCCGCATGATGGATCCTGTTGGGCATCCGATCATGCAAACAGGATCACTACACTGCATGCAAGCTTCGACAACTTGTAAGCGTTCATGGGTTAAGCCCTGCCGGACAAAGCGGGGGTTACCATCATGTGCGTCGCCACAGGCTTTCACGCAATCATCGCAGCGTGTGCAGCGATGAAGATCGATCACCATGGCCTGACGGCCATTGTTCAGGCGGCTTTGAACAATGAACTCTAACAGGGCTGTTTGTTTGAATTGTTGCGCCGTTTCACTTTCTATGTCACTGCTTTCTGAATCGCCTGCGTTCTGTTTTCTTGCATTCTGCCCTCGATCTGCACCTTTTTCTGTTCGTTGTTCTGCAGATTGCAACAGCAGGCTTGCTGCTTTTTCGGGTAACTCAGTTCGACGTACATGCGGCAGTATGTCAGTTGCAAATGTTTCTGCCGGAATGAACAAAGCATCCAAGAATCCAACTGCACGTAGGGTGTTCTGCAAACTCAGCAGTGGAGTGTGGGCAGGTCGTACACTGTTGTAAGACAATTCCTCGAAGCCAAAGATGTTCCCCTTGCCGAGATAAGCGGTGGTGCGGTGCGAGGCACCATGCTGTTGGGACAGTCTGCCAAACCCGCTGCGGACAATGACCAGTTCGGTAGGCACACGACCCGCTTCACACACGACCGGTTCCGATTCAATTTGTTTGGCAACGGGTAGTGTTCGTGTGCGTTTGTAATCGGCATTCCATTCGAGGCGACCAAATGAATGCATTTGGGTCGCGTCCGCGACTCGCTTCAAACTTGCCTCTGGCAGGTAACGCAATAACGGAACTTCACGCAAATGAATATTCAGCCAATGCTTACGATAATGTTCGTCCAGACTGGTCGCGAAACGCTTATCTCGTCTCAGGATGCGAAGACCCTGCCAGCGAATCTCAAGCAGTGTCGCTTCGGTGGCAGCGATGACTGTAGCTGTACGCGGGGATCGATACATGGCCGCGACTTCGCCAAACAGTTCGCCCGGACCCAGTTCCACGCTCGTCTGGTCGCTCAAAACGGCATTGAAGTCTTGCAGGAAAATTGCGGGACGGTCGTCAATCTGACGAATCGAAATACTGGCGGATTGTGAATCGGCTGTGGTGGTTACTTCCTCTGGCGAGCGGGCCTCTGTTACGCCAGAGCGACTCAGATATTGGCGGGCTGCCTGAAACCATGACAGCTTCTTGGGACTGGATCGTCCCATTTGTCCCGGCGTTAGCGATTCAATAACTACTTTGGTGCTGCCAGCGAGCACAAGAAAAGCACTGTTGCCATAGTCACCCTCTCGAACAATGATCTCGCCGGGTTCGCAGCGTTTGATCCGACAGTCGCTTCGGAGGATACCCTCTAGAGGAATCGAGCGTGGAAAAGACTTCGCCTCCATGCTGGCAAATGGCTCGCGAGAGCGCAGCCACAACACGTCTGCATCGTCCATCGATGCATCCATCGGTTTGCTCCATCTCTGAGGACGGCGCACTGCGATAGATTCTTCCACCTCCATGATGAATTTTCGTACCGCGGTTGTGCAGCGAACGTCAAGATGAAACGAGGTTTTCGATTCAACACAAATGATGGCTTGTGTCGAGGTTTTGATCGACTTTATTACCAAATCTTCCCATTTCGTCCCTGATTTAGCACTGCCGTTCCACCCTATTGCTGATTGCCCCCGCCGAATGATGTGTCTTCCCCCTCCTGTCCATCGGTGAGAAACTCAACCAAAATATGTCATGGACGGGGCAGTGCGGCGAGACGGGCTGCCGTGGGGCGATTCTATGTCATGATTCTGAGTCATCGAGGATCTCGGCTCGGGCACCGATGAAATCGGATAACTTATTCGTTTTCTGACGCACTACCGAACGTCGTTGGCGTCACTGGTTGAATCGTGTTTCACAATCGAAGAAAATTGTTTCATAGAGTTATTTTCTCGTGAAGCTTCACTAGGCTTCTGTACCAAGTCAGGAATCCAATGGGCAACGATTTGAACGCAAGCGTGATTGCTGCGGAGCTTGACGAACGACCTCGGATTGGAATTTTGACTTCTGGTGGCGATTGTCCAGGGTTAAACGCGGTCATTCGTGGGGTGACGAAATCTGCGTATTGGCTCGGTTATCAAGTGATCGGATTCAGGAATGGATTTGAGGGTCTTATTGATCCGATTCAGTGTCAACAGCTCACGCCGGAGATTACTTCTGGGATTCTTGTTGAAGGTGGCACCATTCTGGGGTCGACCAACAAAGGTCGTTTTGGAGCGCGGGTTGGAAAAGATGGAAGGGCAGAACTTGCTGATGGTATTTTGGATCAGGTACGTGAGACATTTGAGGCTTTCAAGCTGGACGGACTGATCGTTGTGGGCGGTGATGGGTCATTGTCGACGGCTCTGCAATTTCACGAAGCAGGGCTGCCAGTGGTCGGAGTACCCAAAACGATCGACAACGATCTGTCATGCACGGCCTACACTTTTGGTTTCAACAGTGCTGTGCTGTGCTGTGCAGATGCCTTGGATCGGCTTCACACCACGGCGGCCAGTCATGGCAGAGTCATGGTGTTGGAGGTGATGGGTAGACATACAGGATGGATCGCCTTGCACGGTGGTATCGCGGGTGGGGGTGATGTGATTCTGATCCCCGAGGTTGCTTGGACCTACGAGAATATTGTGGCAAAGATCGACGAGAGAACCCGAATGGGAAAGAATTTTACCCTTGTGGTTGTTGCAGAAGGCGCCGCGCTACCAAGTGGAACGGTTGTTGGGCAGGACTCCGAGAATATGCAAACGAAGTTGGGTGGTATTGGGCAGGTAGTGACTGAAGAACTGGAAAATCGAATTGATCAAGACGTTCGGTGCGTTGTGTTGGGGCATTTGCAGCGTGGAGGGGGGCCGACGACCTTTGATCGCGTCCTTTCGAGTCAATACGGCGCCCACGCAGTACGTTTGATTGTCGAAAAGAAGTTCGGTCAGATGGTCTGCTATGACCCACCAGACATTCTTGATGCCTCCATTGAGGCTGCAGTGGGTGATTTACGCACGGTTGATCCAAGTGGCTCTGCTGTCAAAACAGCACGAGCGATGGGGATTTGCTTTGGCGATACGCCCGGTTACGTCAATCCATTCATTTAGCACGAAGGGCGGTTTCCATCGGTTAACTAGCTTGGCTTTGCAGCGGTTACTGCAAAATCCGCGTACTGAGCTATGAGTGAACGATGATTTTTTCAATGACTTCGCGACTGCAAAAGCCGAAGGCGATTTTGCCAAGCGACAAGCAGCACCATCTCGGTGGCACGCTGTTTCTCGTCTCATTACTGGTTTTCTTTCTGAGTAGCATTTTGCTTTATGGGATTTACGCGTATTCCAGACGTGGTGATCCAGAGTCTGCCGCTCCCCTGCCGTCGATGTTTCTGATCAGCACTGCGTGTTTGCTGCTGATTAGCGTGCTCGTTCACGCAGCGACGCGATCCATTCGCCGCGAAAAACGGCTTACCACCAGTGTGTTGTTACTGGTCAGCGGGGTCACTGCGGTTGCGTTCATGGGACTGCAGTTCGACGCGATGAGCGACATGCTGGCCGGACCCGCTTTGGATGGTGGTACTGGAAAAGGTGTGGTTGGAATGGTGGTTGTCTTGGCATTGCTGCATGCTGCCCATGTCGCGGGGGGCGTCGTTGCACTGACGGTGGTGTCCATCCGGTCATGGTTGGGCCGATATGATCACGAACGCCATTGGCCGGTTGACTTCGCAGCCCAATATTGGCATTTTCTGGATGTCGTTTGGCTATGCATGTTATTGGCGTTCTGTTTGACGACTGGCGGATTTATCCTTTAGAAATAATCCGTGTCGTGCGTGAATGCCATGTCTGCTTACACCCCGATTCTCAATTCTCCGGTTGTCTTGCATTGACAGGCCTCTGCCCGTGGACCAGACTTTTTAAATCTGTTAGCAGGTTGCTGTGCGGGTGTAGTTCAATGGTAGAACATCAGCTTCCCAAGCTGAATACGAGGGTTCGATTCCCTTCACCCGCTTCAAAGCCGCTACGTGAGTTGGCTTCACTCCGGCTTTTCACAATCGAGTTACGGGTGGAATTTTGTTGGTGCGTGTCAAGTTTTTCTTCTGAAGTTGGCAATCATCTTGTTGGCAATAATTGGACGCCTGATCCAGGCAGTTGCGAGTAGTGGCATACTCCGCGTTCTACTCGTACACCGCTCGCGATGTCTTCCGCCAGTAGTTCGGCACCGTCCATGTCGACAAAGTCCAGTAGAGGCAGTAGCTGTGCGATTGCTGAAATGCCGACAGTTGATTCGGTCATGCAGCCAACCATGACTTTCAGGTCAAGTTGACGTGCTTGTTTGATCATTCGTCGTGCCGGTGTCAGACCGCCACACTTGACCAATTTTATGTTGACCCCGTGAAATCTGTCTTTACAACTTTTTACATCGGGTTCGGTGATGCAGCTTTCGTCGGCCATGATTGGTAAGACCGCACGCTGGTAAACGCGGACTGACCCGTCTATGTCTTCTGCGGGCAGAGGCTGTTCGATAAATTCTACGCCGAGTTCTCGGAGTTCTCGTGCATTGGCGATCGTTTCATCGACGGTCCAACCACAATTGGCGTCGACGCGAAATATTGCGGCTGTATGTCGTCTTAATTCCGTAATGATTTTCAGGTCATCTGATGTTCCCAGTTTGATTTTGTAAACGGGCCAATCAGGAACTTCGTTTAGTTTGTTGATCATGTTCTCGACCGTGTCGATCCCGATCGTGAAATTCGACACGGGTAGATGATTGACGTCGAGTTTCCACAGTTGATGGACGGGGGTGGTTCGTTGTTTGCCCCATAGATCGTAGGCTGCTTGATCGATTGCACACATTGCAAATGGGTCATCGGGCAATTGGTCATGCAGTTGTGACCACAATTGGACTGGATCAAGGCACGCTACCGATTCGATTTCGTCCCGGACAGATTCGATAGCAGCAACGATCCGCTGGCCAGTCATGCCGTAGTAATCATTGGTGGTCGCTTCACCAAAGCCAGAGTGCGTGCCGTCACTCAACTCGACAATCACCGTTGGTTGTGTGGTGATTGTGGATCGTGAGATCGTGAACGGGTGCTTTAGCGGCAAGTCTCTTTGATGAATCGACAGTTGCAATTCTGCACTCGATGTCACTGGTCTACCTGCTTTGGATTTCTTGTTGGAGCTGCAATATGGCTTCGCTTAGTTCAGCGGGGCCGTGGCGAAAAACATCGCAAACGGGTAATTTAAATTCTTCCCGGATTCGATTGCGTTCGTCTTCGGCTGCTTCGGCTGAGAGCAGTCGGCTATTCATGGCGATACCTATGACTTGGCTGGGCATCATCAGATTTGCGGCCGATTCATAAGCATCTTTCAAGACTGCCAGGCTAGTGAGACTGATGTCCGGCATCCCGTGCACCGCCTTGCGACCTGCTTCATAGCAAAGCACCATGCCGTGGGGCATCGAACCGTGCAGCAGGCCTAGCGTCACGGCAGAATAGCGTGGGTGAGCCAGACTGCCCTGGCCTTCAATGCACAGGATCTCGTGATCTTGGCCAGCCAGTATCTGTTTTTCGACTGCGCCGCTGATAAAGTCTGAGACGACGCAATCAATGGGACAGCCATCGCCGGAAATCATGATTCCGGTTTGTCCTGTCGCAATGAACTTGGCTCGTATCTGCCTTGCAATCAGATCTCGTGTCAATTCGATGGAAGCCACCATCTTTCCCACACAGCAGTCTTGACCGATGGTGAGTATTCGCAGGCAGTCTGGACGCAGACCATGTCGGTTGGCGACATCGTGCTCGTTGTTGTTTCTGACATCGATCAATTCGGTCCCGGAGCTCGCCGCTGCGGCAGCGAAATCAGGATCTTGTGCCAGAAATTCATGCAGGCCTGACACAACATTCATGCCGCGTGCAATCGCATCCATGACGATGGGACGCCAGTCTTCCGGGATTTGGCCTCCTGGAGGGGCGATGCCAATCAGCAGGGTTTTTGCGTCAGTGGCAGAGTCCAGGTCAGCAATGACAGGTGTGTTTCCGCCTGCTCCCAATAACTGTTCTGCTGTTTGTCCCGCCGCTGCTTTATCAAGAACAGCAATGACCTCATGCTCACAATAACGCAGTACGCTGCAAGCCGTCTTGGCAGTCAAAGGATTCGAGTGCCCATCTGTCAGAATGACCATTCGTCTGTTGACATCTGTTGAAACGAAGTCGACTGAATTCAATGGACTATCCTGACTTGTGGTTTTGATCAGCTTCTTCGCCCAGTCCGACCATTTCGAGTAGACGTAGTGCGTTGGTCGTTGGCGAAACTCCCTCTCGCATCTTGTAGTCAAAAGTCATTTGTTCATGTCCCGATGCATCGGGGCGAATGGTTTCGCGGAAATGAACAGCATGCCCAACTGATTGTAATTCGGGTTCATCAGCTAATTCGAGGTCATGGGTGCTGATCGCGCCAATGGATTGGTAATCCATCAGATGCCGCAGGACTTGTACGACTGCGATTTGACGTTCGCGACTATTGGTTCCTTGAAGAATCTCATCCAGCAAAAATAGACAGACGCGATCGTTGGTGCGACTCATCTCCCTCGCGTGATCAACCACGCTTTTCAATCGTTTCAGTTCTGCCATGTAGAATGAAACACCTTCAGCGACATTGTCACTGACTCGGATGCTTGTTGCCAACTCGGTTGAGGGTAAACAGAAATTCTTGGCGCAAACAGGAGCTCCCACCGCCGCTAGTGCAACATTCAAGCCGACGCTACGCAGCATTGTGCTCTTTCCGGACATGTTGCTTCCTGTGACAAGCAGGATGGTTCCCGGTGGTCCCACTTGAACGTCGTTGCAGACACGTGAACCGTCAGCCAGCAATGGATGACCAATGGCGGTGGCGACAATGGCCGGAGAATTCGAAGCAGATACCCATTCGGGTTGTGACCATGATGGATACTCATCACGCACTGCAGCAACGGAGATGAGTGATTCAAGTTGCCCCAAAGCTTCAAACCAGCTTGGAACCTCGGTGGCATATTCAGCTTGCCAGTTTTCAAGTCGCTTAAGGACACGAACATCCCATAGCGTAAGACCTTGTAGTGGCAAATAGATCAAGAATGTGCCTGCTGATTGACGTAGTCCACCAGCAGCGGCGACCTTTTGCAACGCTCGCATTCCAGCTTGTGCAGATCGCTCGTTTTTCAGCATCCGGTCACTGATTTGATTCAGGAACTTTTGGTTCGAATCCTGATCAGACTTGGGAAGCCACTCAGCAGAGGAAAAAATTTCT
>CAXGRW010000193.1:0-8559 GCA_964012125.1 uncultured Rhodopirellula sp. | reverse complement strand
CGTCGGCGGCATCTGCTCCAAGAACACGTCCGGCCCAATGCTGCACACGTCGCTTTAGCAGAATATGAAGCAAACCACGATGATGACTTTCTGCTGATCACTCAAAACGTCGACAACTTACACTTCGTTGCTGGCAGCCAGAACATCCTGCCCATGCATGGGCAACTCATGGAAGCCAGATGCACCGAAACGGATAAGGTGATCCCATGGTGTGAAGATCTCACGCCAAGCACTCCAGACCCGGAGACGCCATCACGCCGCGGCAGTTTGAGACCGAATGTGGTCTGGTTTGGCGAAATGCCGCTTGGAATGGAAAAGATACAAAAGGCAGCCCAGAATGCTGACCTGTTTCTTGCAGTCGGAACCTCAGCCGTTGTCTACCCCGCGGCCGGTATTGTTCAGCAAACACCACTGAATTGTCGACGCGTCGAAATCAACCTCGACGCGACACCACAGTCAGAAGCGTTCACTGAAACGATCCGTGGCCCAGCTTCAATCGAGGTGCCTAAATTTCTGAAGCGAATGCAGCCAGAATCCAGAATTTGAGCCGACGTCTGAATTGCAACGACACTGGGGTGGCTGAAAAAAACACCAACCTTGATTCGGACGATCAAGGTCAGCGATTGCCAGAACCTCGTTGGTCGAAACATTTAATCAAGAACAGCACTCAATACTCAAACGACTCTTCATCGCCACTTGAAACATTCTGGCGGTCACGGAATATTTCACGAGATTGATGAGGCTGATAACGCGAGTCCGATGGTTGGGCCATAATCACTCTACCTGCTGGAGTCGGCTCCACAATTCGCATCACCTGACCATCCGATTGAGGGACTTCCATCGGCTGAACGTCCAACGTTTCGCCTTGGCATCCCGTGCAGCCGCCGTCGCAGGAGTCACATTCAGAGTATCCCTGATCACAACCTCCAGCACACCCCGCAACACCGCATCCATCGCACCCAAGAGGAGTGGACCGATAACCCCACAAACTTGGAAACCCGCCGAATACAGATCGGCACTGACCACAGGATTGCCCGTTGTAGTTTCCACAGCCATCGCAGGGATCACATCGCTCGGCTGGATGATTGATCCAAGGATCAACATAGAGTTCGCCGCACCCATCGCACTGATCACATCCCCCACAAGTGCTACCAAATGCAAGAGGCCCACCGGCTCCATTGGGACAAATCATAGGCCGCGTACAGCAGCCAGTAAAACTGATGAGGGCCGCAAAAAGCGATGCGAACCCAATTCGATATGCCAAGGACATGATCATTAATCCCCCGTGATTGATCGTGCGTGAACACAACCGTTATCGACGACGCAAACCTAAAAGTTGAACTTTTCTATTCAATCGTTAAAACTTGAATATCCACCAAACAGGACCGTGAAACTCCCACCACGCACATACGAATGCCTAATTTCCCCCGCACCAAAATCTCCATTCCCCACAAGCCTCTGGGCAACTGGACGTGGCGGACAGTCCTGTTCCTTCTCTGCATCAAGTTCCCACTACTGTCGCCGTTCGATTCAACTGCCTGCCACGCGCAATCAAACCAGACCTTACCAAACATCATTGTGATTTTCAGCGATGACCAGGGCATGCATGACATCGGTTGCTACGGGAGCGAAATCCCAACTCCTGCAATTGACCAAATGGCATCAGAGGGGATGCGATTCACGCAGTTCTATGCCGCAAGCAGCATTTGCACTCCTTCAAGGTACGGCCTTTTAACTGGTCGATACCCCCACCGTTCTCATGACAATCTCTTGGGAGCCTTGATGTTTTTAGAGGAACGTGATCAAGAACGCGGCATACGGGAACACGAATCAACTTATGTAGAGCACCTAAAAAAAGTGGGATACCAAACAGCCTTGGTAGGCAAGTGGCATCTTGGGCATGGAGCGAAAGAATTCTGGCCTACACAACACGGATTCGATTCTTTTTTCGGGCACACCGGAGGATGTGTAGATTTTTTCACGCTGAGGTATGGAAACCGTCCAGACTGGTATCGGGACCGAAAACTAGTTGACACTAAAGACTACGCGACCGATGTGATTACGGATGAAGCAATACAAATCCTCAATCAACCGCGAGCAGGCAATAGACCGCTGTATCTTCACATCGCCTACAACGCACCTCATTTTGGAAAAGGCTGGAACGAAGACAAACAAGCCGCCGAAAACATCATGCAACCCAAACCTGATGACCTTAAAAAGGTTGCGAACATTAAAGACCCATTACGAAGATCATTTGCAGCAAAAGTAATTGGCATGGACCAAAGCATTGGCAAGCTTTTAAACAAAGTGGACCAACTTGGCATGACGGAGAACACACTCGTGATCTTCATGACAGATCACGGTGGCGACCCTAAATACGGAGGTTCCAACCTGCCTTTCCGAGGAGGAAAAGCGACTCTGTTTGAAGGGGGCATCCGAGTTCCCTGCATTGTGAGATGGCCCGGCAAAATCAAGGCTGATTCCGTCTCTGACCAACCTTGGGGAGCGATCGACATTCACGCAACATTTTCAGAACTGACGGGCTTTAAGAAAGAAAGCACCGATGGAATTTCGATATTGCCCACGCTTCTTGGGAAAAGCACAGACACAACCCGAACCTTCATCTGGAAAACAGGAAATCACGAAAGTCTGCAACGCAAGTCCTGGAAAGCAGTTCGACAGGGCGACTGGAAGTGGGTTCAGCAACCAGGCCAGAATGACATGCTGTTTGATTTAAGTAATGATCCGCATGAGGCCCACAATCTGGCGAACACGCAAACTGATGTTTTGAATCAACTGAAACATCTCAGCCAGTAGAGTCGTCTAAACGTCTCAGCATCGTTGACCCCTGAATCGATCAACTGGATACTCCAGTCGGAAAAATCGAGAGTGAAGAATCCGAAAGGTGATCTCATTTGGTCAGCACCGATCAAACGTCAACCAGTACCTGTGACAAAGCAAGAGCAACTCTGATGTTTACGGGTGCACTTGCACGTTACGTTTGCACTTTCTGCAACCGGACCGAATCATTGCCCGCCTCACATCGGAATTTGTCGAAAAACACTTTCCTAACTTTGCGACAGGAGGCCGCCCACGAGACTGAAGTGGATCAACCAAATACAGATACAGATACAACACGCGTGACTTCCACGGAGGTTCGCGAACAATCAAATAGAACGTGCACCGCGAGCTAGAACATGAGCGATTACCCACCCCAAAAAAAGCAAAAAGTGATCCACTGCCTCCTGCTGAGGACAGTGAACCAAGACACACGCCTGTCATAAGCCTACTGATTCAAATTCTGGCGAATCACCAGCAAACAACAGTGGCTTATTAGCCCAACAACCGAGACGCAACGGTATCGGCAAATAAGATTCCCCGCTCAGAGAGCTTGATCCAAGATGGTGCTGGTTTTAACAACAGGCCTTCACCCAATGACCGATTGATTGCATCACGACAAATCGCTCGCAGCGGAACTCCTGTCTCAGATTCCAACACCTCAAGATCAATCCCATCGATCAGCCTTACACCAAACGCTGCTCTCTCGCGTGCATACTGCTCGCGAGTCACCGCCTCCTGCTCTGCCGTCGGACTTTTCGCTGACTCCATGCGTCGCAGATAAGTCGTCGTACTCCTATGATTCACTTCCCTCCGACCGTCGACAAACCGTGCTGCTCCCGGACCAGCTGCATACCAGCCGCGACCTTCCCAATAAGCCAAGTTGTGCTGGCACTGCGAACCTGACCTTGCGAAACTCGAAATTTCGTAATGTTTAAATCCTGCACCAGACAATTCTTGCCGCGCAACCTGATACATATCAACTTCACAGCTTTCACTCGCGGAAGACAAGCCACCGCGAGCTCTCCTGGACCAAAAAGCAGTACCTTTTTCAAAGGTCAACGCATAGGTCGAAACGTGTTTCAACGGCAGAGTACTCGCCACTTCCAAATCGCGTTGCCAATCTGCAAGAGTTTCGCCGGGTGCAGCAAAGATCAGGTCGATGGAAACGTTGTCGATCAACTCCGCAACCGCATGAACTGCATTGACCGCATTCTCAGGGGAGTGCCCTCTCTCGAGCATCCTCAACTTGTCGACATTGAAAGATTGAACGCCGAGACTGATCCGGTTCACTCCATGACCGTAAAGCATTGCCACTTTATCACGAGAGATGTCTTCCGGGTTGGCTTCCATCGACCATTCGCAACTTCCCGATAATTGAAAACGTTCCCGCACGATGTTCAGAAACCTTTGTAACTGGTCAACATCAAAATGCGTGGGCGTTCCTCCACCTACGAACAGAGTGTCGATCGCTGGACAATCCAAGTGACACAATTCGAGATCAATTACCTTGAGATAGCGATCGATCAAGTCATCTCGATCGGCCACAACACTGAAGTTGCAATAGCCGCACTTGTGACGGCAAAACGGCACATGAATGTAAGCTGCTCGAGGCACGGGCCAAGATTCCATGCCCACGTGCATCACAACCAGAGCTTCAAGCGTCCACCCAAACCATCCGGCAAAGCTTTTTGCACGAATCGTTTCACCTGAGCAACGTTGTAGCGAGTGCTGAGATGGGCAGCGATGATGAGTTCATTATTGAAACGTTCCGCACGTTGACGGTAATCATCAATGTGCATGTGACCATGCTTGTGGATTTTTTCCTTACGATGTTCTGGCGCAACGAAGGTCATTTCAGTGATGAGAATTTTGGCGTCGTAAAACACCGGATTCTCATCGAGGCCTCTTGGATTGGTATCACCTGTGTAGGCAACAATGGGTACACGCATCTCCGTGGTCACATCAGTGCCGGAGTTTTTCAGATCTCGAATTTCCGGGCCGCTCAAATCCAGAAACTCGGGTTTGAGCTTGTGACGTCGATGATGGACCACAAAACCGACAGAATCAATGGTATGTCGGGTGGGCAGAGCTGTCACAACATATTCACGGCTGATATCGGTTTCGTCCCCGGGCAACAAGCCAACCAATTCGCATGGCATTGCACCTCGATCGAGTCTCCTGAAATTCTGGAGCATGTCCCACGCTGTATCGACGGCCGAATCAGGTAAGTAGATCACCGGCGGATCCATCTTCATCATCCGCCGTCGCGAAACGTACGCAGGTAGGGCAGCGATGTGGTCCAGATGGGCATGCGAAATAAACAGGGTCGGTGTGCCCATGAAATCCCAAGGCTGCACGCCCACATCAAACAGCAATTTCAATTCATTGACCCGCCAACAAGTCTGCACAGCAGCGCGAGAATAGCCCTCGATGGTAAGACCATCGTGTGAGTGCTTCAGACAAGGAACGTTTTCGACCATGGATCAACTACAGGCACAAGAAGATGTATTCACTGTCCGGAATGTTACTGAAAGAACCCCGCCAAGGAAACGTGCGGAAGATTGCGGACGCCATTTATTCTGATTAGCAGAAGTTCCCAGGTCGCTGCAAAATCAAAAACGTGGAGACAAAAACACCAACGGAGAGAGAAAACCAGATGAATTCACTCAGCGAGGCCTGCCGGGCATATTGGAAGCTTCGAATTCTTCTGCGCCGTAGTTATCAACTTCATTGACATTCAGGTTGCTGGAGTAGTCATCTGTGCGAACGACAAAAATATCCCCGTGCACATCCTGCTCGACCGCAGCCCCGTGATGCCGGGTCAATTCAAGCGTCGCTAAAAACCAGCCAATCAAAGAAGACTTGTGAATTCCTCCATCAACGAAATCCATCAAAGGCAAACGATCTGAATCATGTAGTCGATGATGAATCTGCTGCATGTACACATGAATCGGTGTGTCATCGTAGATCACCTCCGCCTGAGGTGGTCCGCCGGCCTCACGCATGATTCTTCCAAACGCGCTGACCAAGTCCCAGATTTCCAAATCAACCAGCGGTTGGTCACCGGGATCAACTCGTCGAGTGGGCAGATCGTCAGACATTCGTTCGTAGCGTTGCTGCCACTTCGAGCCCATTTCGTCAAGAATCGCCGCAGCATCGCGGATTTCCTTGTACTGCAACAATCGCTCGACCAATTCGGTCTGAGGGTCTGTGATTTCCTCTTCCGCGTTATCTTCGACAATCTTTGGTAGTACGGCCTGACTCTTGAGCTCGACCAAAGTACTGGCCAAATCGATGAACTCGCCAACATCACCCAAATCAAGCTCTTTCAGAATGTCGATGTATTCCAAATACTGATTGACCAAGGCAGCGAGGGACATTTCAGTGATACTGACTTCGTGACGGCGCACCAAATACAGCAGCAGATCGAGCGGTCCGCGGTAAGCCGGTAGTTCAATTCGAAATGCCATGCAAAATTTTCTCGATCGAGCAATGACTGCAGCAGTCAGATAGGGCATGAAACCACGCCAGCAACCTTCCCGGTGGGGTACTGAGCCAGGGCATCAATTATTGAAGGATCGTACTCGTCGCTCAGTTCATCGCGAACATTGACAGTGTTTTCAGTGTCGTTGCCATCATACCCAAACCGTGAGCATCGCTCTTTTGGGCCACCTGTGTCCAGCTCAGACCACACAATCCGTACAACGGGGATGTTTAACTGGGTGAATCAGGCATGCTTGGATAGTCAGGTTCTTTACCCTCACAGCCTGTTGATGAGGAATCCAGAGGTCCTAAACTAGCCGCCGGCATTCTGATTTTACCGCGGGGCCTCAAGTGGTCGCAAATCGCTACCCTTGCTGGATTTAAGCCCCAAAATTATGATGCTTCCTGGTGGTTGGCTTGCCAACCCGATATTCCAACCAACCCATTACAAAATCTCGGCTTTTTCGATGCCCAACACCGTCCAGCGACACGTTCTCTCAGCACTTGTGCAGAACGTGCCCGGGGTACTTGCCCATATTTCTGGCATGCTCGCCTCGCGTGGCTACAACATCGACTCCTTGGCAGTCGGTGAAACTGAAGACGCTCACTTGTCACGAATGACGTTTGTCGTTGTCGGAGACGACTCAGTTTTGGAACAAGTCGGCAAGCAATTGGAAAAGATCGTTACCGTTGTACAGGTTGTTGACGTAAGCAGTCAGGATTATGTGGAACGTGATCTGCTGTTGATGAAGGTCAAGGCACCTGCGGGTAATACCCGGAGTGAAATCCGGGAACTGGTGGATATTTTCCGCGGTAAGATCGTGGATGTCGGACCAGAAGAAATCATGGTCGAGATCAGCGGCCGTGAGAACAAAGTCCAAGCCTTCATCGAACGCATGCGTCCGTATGGAATCAGTGACCTAGTCCGCACTGGTCGCATCGCGATGGTCCGCAGCGCCGGTGACCAACAAGCGTGCATCCGGTCTGACAACCGAGCTGTTTCCTGATCAGAAGATATGGTCACAGCAGCCTCCATTGCCGTGCCCACCCGCAAGGGAATCAATCGAGGTCATTTTCCTCGAACAGCGACACTGCTGAAACGTTGATTCACGGTCACGACTGATCGCTGACCGGCAACCAAACCAAAGTGCCAACCTTTTTTGTCATCAGGCGAACAGGTTGTGTCACAGAAACAAGCCCCTCCTTTTTGAAAGTACAGAACAAAATGGCTGCTACGATCTACTACGAAAACGATGCCGACCTTTCCCACTTGAAGGGTAAAACGGTAGCCATTCTTGGCTATGGTTCCCAAGGTCATGCTCAAGCACAAAACCTCCGCGACAGCGGTTGCAATGTCGTGATTGGCCAGCGGGCAGGATCAGCCAACTACGATTTGGCTGTCTCGCACGGTTTCGAACCAATGTCTTTGGCTGATGCAACCAAAGCTGCTGATGTCATCAACATTCTGCTTCCAGATGAAGTGCAGGGTGATATCTTCCGAAGCGAGATCAGAGACAACCTTTCGCCCGGAAACGTGCTGATGTGCTCGCACGGCTTCAACGTTCATTTTGGTCAGATCGAAGCACCGTCTGGCATTGACACATTATTGGTCGCACCGAAAGGACCAGGCCACCTCGTACGCAGCGAATACGAAAAGGGCGGTGGTGTCCCCTGCTTGATCGCAATGGGTGACGGTGCTGCTGAATCCACCAAACAAATTGGCCTCGCCTACGCCAAAGGCATCGGCGGAACTCGAGGTGGAGTGATCGAAACAAGCTTTGCAGAGGAAACCGAAACTGATTTGTTCGGTGAGCAAGTCGTCCTCTGCGGCGGCGTCAGCGAACTGGTCAAAGCTGGATTCGAAACGCTCGTCGAAGCTGGTTACCAGCCAGAAATGGCTTATTTTGAATGCATGCACGAATTGAAGCTAATCGTCGACCTGTTGTACGAAGGTGGGCTCAGCTACATGCGTTACAGCATCAGCAACACGGCTGAGTATGGCGACTACGTCAGTGGCCCACGAATCATCACCGATGAAACCAAAGCGGAGATGAAACGAATTCTCAATGAGATTCAGTGTGGTGAGTTTGCCCGCAAATGGATTTCCGAGAATCGAGCTGGGGCACCGTTTTTCAAGGCTACACGACGGCGAGAACGCCAACACGGTGTCGAGCAAATCGGCCTCGGATTGCGTCGCATGATGAACTGGATTGACGAAAAAGAGGTCTGATCCAC
>CAXGRW010000192.1:0-8568 GCA_964012125.1 uncultured Rhodopirellula sp. | reverse complement strand
CACGTCTGAAAAAGCGGGCGAAACACTTACGTCGTTGGCCCACAAAACGTGGGATCACCTGTTTTCGTCTTTACGAACGTGATGTGCCCGAAATCCCCCTGATCGTTGATCGGTACGAAGATCAAATTCACATCACTGAATACGAACGTCCACACGACCGCGATCCTGCTCAACACGCCAACTGGCTGGACCTGATGGTTCAAACTGCGGGTGCGACTCTCGATATTCCTCCCACACACGTGCACTTCAAAAGTCGTTTACGCCAACGGGGCAAGACACAACACCAAAAGGTGGCCCAGACCAACGAACGGATGGAGATTCACGAGGGCGGCCTGAAGTTCCTCGTCAATCTCAGGGATTACGTCGACACAGGATTGTTTCTGGACCATCGGGTGACGCGGCAAATGGTCAAGGACATTGCAAGCGGCACAAACTTTTTGAACCTGTTTGCCTACACCGGTTCTTTCAGCGTTTACGCGGCGGCTGGCGGTGCCCAACAAACGACAACAGTCGATCTATCCAAGGCATATCTTGACTGGGCGTGGGAGAACATGCGGCTCAATGGTTTCAAGGGCAATCAACACCGCTTTGTGGCCAACGATGTCGCTCAATTTATCCGTGAAGAGCCACAAGTCGAAACCTACGATCTCGTCGTGTTGGACCCCCCCACGTTTTCCAACAGCAAACGGACAGAGAACGACTGGAACGTGCAGAAGGATGCGATCCCATTGATCGGTGAACTGCTACCGTTGGTGAAGTCTGGCGGAGTGATCTATTTCTCAACAAATTTCCGGCGTTTCAAATTTGATGAAACGGCATTGCCACTAAAAGAGATTCACGAGATTTCCAAGCAGACCGTTCCCGAAGATTATCGAAACCGAAGAATTCACCGCTGCTGGCGACTGGTGAAGTGAAGGTGGCTGGCCTGAGCCGTATCAAATCAGGTGTCATCAATCGTTTGGTTTCGCCCAGCGTGCAACGCCTGTGCTGTAAAGCCACCAGCGATAGCGCCGGCGATCGGTCCGATGCAGTACAGCCACAACTCGCTGACATCGCCAGCGATCACCGCAGGCCCGAGACTACGGGCTGGATTCATTGAGGCTTTGGTCAACGGCCCAGCTACCATTGCGGCCAGGGCAATGGTCGACCCGACAGCCAAGGCAGCAGTGATGGTTTCTTCCTTGGCACCAGTGGAGACTCCGATCACGACGAACATCAGGATGAACGTCAAACCAAACTCGATGATTAGTCCGGCAGTCAGTCCCAGATCCAACTGAACATTCGTGCTGCCCAACATGGATTGATCAACTCCTAAAGTCGCCCGAATGGCGATCGCACCAGCCAACGCCCCCAGGCATTGCGATGGTACGTACCCCAACGCATCTTTCACGGGCAGGCGTCCGAGAGTCGCAAAGCCAATGGTCACGGCTGGATTCATATGCGCCCCACTGATACCGCCAACGGCATAAATCATGATCATCACAACCAGCCCCCACGCAATGGCGACCCCGACATGGGTCAACGCCTGCGTCCGCGCTTCAACAGCCATGGCACCACAACCCAGCAATACCAGGCAAAACGTGCTCAAGAACTCAACAATACAACGGCGAAGAAGTGATTCATTCATCGTGATTCAGTACAAATCAATTAAAAGTCTGTCGGCAAATAGAGATTGGCGTTCAATCATTTGACATTCAAGCGGTCTGAGAAGAGGAAGGCATACAGGCCCACCAACGTTTTAGCATCTCGAATGCCACCATCAGCAATCAATTGGTGGATCTCATTGCGGTGCACCAACTGATTCTCGATCTGCTCAACAGCTTCGCGTGCGTGTTCCCCGGCGGTCAAATCAGTCGCCATAAAGAGATGCATTAATTCATCGCTGATCCCTGGCGCAGAATAGAACTCGCACATGTCGACAAGATTCCCAGCACGATATCCAGTCTCCTCGATCAATTCGCGTGCGGCGGTCTGCTTGGGTGATTCATCAGGCTCACGGGTTCCCGCAGGCAACTCCAGCAAGGTCTCGCCGACAGTGGCGCGATGATTCCGAATCAGGACAACGGTATCAGGATCGACTAGCGGCAGCAGGACCACCGCGCCTGGGTGACGAATCACTTCTCGATGATAAGTCTTGCCATCACTGCCATTCAATTCCATCTGGTAAACGTTGAACCGCTCACCTTCCAGAACGAGGCGTTCATTGTTTTCCATCAATTCCGCTCGCTTCCGAGTTGTAATTCGCAACACTCAGTGGAGAAACTCAGGTCAAATCCCACTGCCAGCTTGGCTGTTCTAACGCCACTCGCTTAGAGATTTTAAAACTTAAGCGGTCAGTGTCAAAGCAGAGCATGATTGTGTCTCTTTCGATCCCGTGTAAAGCTATCGAAAATATCATTGGCATAACACCACCCCGTCATGCCCACCCTGACACCCCCACCGGATTGATCTCACCGTGACACCCTATGGATTCCTCTGCTGCAACAAACCCCCTGGAATGACCTCTCGCGATGTCGTGAATGTTGTACAGCGGCGTCTTCCACGCAAAACCAAGGTAGGGCACGCGGGTACCCTCGACCCTCTGGCAGAGGGAGTGCTAGTCTTGGGTGTGGGTCCGGCTGTACGCCTGGTGCCCTACGTTCAACAGCAACCCAAACATTATCAAGCAACCTTCCGGGTCGGCTCGTCGAGCGTTTCAGGAGACCTGGAGGGTGAGATTTCTGAATTTCCGGACCTGCCCATCCCCTCTTATGACCAACTGGATGGGGCTGCCAAAAAACTGACTGGTGAGATCGAGCAAATTCCACCGGCACACTCTGCCATCTGGGTCGATGGTCAGCGAGCCTATCGACGCATTCGGGCTGGTGAAGAATTTGAAATGCCATCCAGAAAAGTTCAAATCGATGCTTTGGAAATCACTCGGTATGAATTCCCCGAGGTTGACCTCAACATCATCTGTGGTTCAGGCACTTACATTCGCACACTGGGGATCGATCTGGCCGTCAATGTCGGTTCCACCGCTGTCATGTCGTTCCTGTCAAGAATTGGGGTCGGCCCGTTTCTGCTGAAGAATTCAGTGTCCATCGGCGCACTCAAACACGATGAGCTTGAACCCCACTTTTTGCCGGCATCCCTCGCCATACAACACCTGCCCAGGGTTAAGGTTGCTGACGAAGATGCAACACGTTTGGGCCACGGTCTATGTTTAGACGAAATAAAGCCCAGCACCGTAAATTCAACCGAGGCAACTCCAACCAAAAATCAAAACATCGCAGAAGTTGCGGCAATGACCCAGGACGGGCAACTACGTGCAATCCTTCGCCTCAAGCGAGGGCAGTGGTGCCCCTATCGAGTTTTCCCAACCCGCGATATCGAGTGATAGAAATCTACTCTCAACCTCACGCCACGATCGCTGATCCCTTATCTTGAAGGATCACCGATCCCTGACATTCTCTGCACTCCCCGACTGAACTCACGGCCACCTGACTCAACATGACGGTTGCACAATGCAAAGCTTAATTATGAATCACACAGCACTCACACGCTTTCTTGTGACCATGTTTCTCTCGCATGCTTGCATCACTGCTTCATCTCTCGCTGCTCCTCCTGTGCAACCAGATGATCAAACTCCGTCGGCAGAGCAGCCAAGTTTTGATGCCATTGAGTCCATTGTCAGACAAGGGATTCAAGACGGGCAAATGCCGGGTGCTGTGGTAGTGATTGCTGACCGGAACCGCGTTCTGTACCGACGTGCTTTTGGGCAACGCCAGGTCGAACCGACCGCTGAACCAATGACGATGGATACCGTGTTTGACCTCGCATCGTTGACCAAACCAGTCGCGACCGCCACATCGGTGATGCAACTGATCGGCGACGGCTTGCTTTCTCCACACCAAAAAGTCGCAGATTACCTACCTGAGTTTGGAAAGCATGGGAAAGATAAAATAACCATCTCGGACCTGCTCCTTCACGTGGGTGGCCTGATCCCCGACAACTCATTGCGTGATTACCGTGACGGAGTCGAGGTCTCGTGGGACAAAATCTGCGACCTGAAACCCATTGCAGAGCGAGGTAAAAAGTTTGCCTACACCGATGTCGGATTCATTGTTCTGGGCAAGCTTGTTGAGCGTGTCAGCAAACAACGTTTGGACCAATATGCCCAGCAGAACGTATTTACGCCCCTTGGAATGACGGAAACGACCTTCAACCCATCGGCTGATCTCAAAAAACGCGCCGCTGCAACTGAGCAACGAAACGGTCAATGGCTCAAAGGCGAAGTCCACGACCCACGTGCTCACCTCCTGCAAGGAGTTGCTGGTCATGCAGGGCTGTTTTCCACGGCTGATGATCTGACACGATACGGCCAACAGTTGCTGCGTATTGCAAGAGGTGAAAAATCCATTCCTCTCTCTCAAGCCACCTTCAAAACGATGACTCGCCCACGCGATGTGCAGCGAGACTCCAAGACCATAGGTACAAGAACCTTTGGCTGGGACCATCGCTCTCCTTACTCCAGCAATCGCGGCGACAAACTTTCCGATTCTGCTTTCGGTCACGGCGGATTCACAGGAACCGTGATGTGGATTGATCCTGACAGCGATCGCGTGTTTCTATTCCTCAGCAACCGCCTGCATCCTGACGGCAAAGGCAGCATCAACCGACTGGCAGGAAAAATCGCCTCTATTGTTGGTGCGAACGCGGGTGACGGATCAAACGGCGATACCGGTGCAAAGGCGAATCCGTAATCGCTTTACAAAGCGAACCGCCCCTTTGCAAAACAAACTGCCCATCGGACACCCTTAACAAGTCACACCTTCTGATCACTAATTGCCTTGACTACGAATCGTCCCAATCAAAGCAGGTTTATTGGTTGTGATTCCAAAGGCACCAAGATCCTTGAAGTACGCGGCATCTTTGAGTTGATCAATCGTCCAAACATGGAATTCGTTGCAACCGAATTCTTTGAGTTGCTTGATAAACAGTTCATCAATCACCTGTCGATTGCCCTTCATTCCGACTCCCGCAGCTCCGCTTTCATTGACCACCTTGGCAATCGCCTCAGCAGAGGGTTGATACCTTCCGTTTTTCTTGTCCTTCTTAAAGCTAGTCAACCAATGGGCACGAACCTCAGGCATCTGCTCGTGACAGGCAGCCACGGTTGCTTTGTCAAAACTGATTATCAATAGTCTAATTTTTCCTTTATCCAGACTTTTCAGTTGCGTTGCCAGAAAAGGGACGATCTTCACCTTTGATTTCAACTCGATCACAAATAGGCCGCCCCCAGGAACCGACTCGAACACCTCCTTGAAGGTTGGGATTTTCTCACCTTTCCATTTTTTACCTTTCCAGGCCCCGTACTCCAATTGGCGAAGCTCCGCCAACGTCGAACCCTCTACCGATTTCGCAACACCGGTGGTCCGTTTTGTGCCACCGTCATGAATACAAACGATCTGTTCGTCACGAGTCAAATAAAAGTCGCCCTCCACCCCATCACTGCCTTGTGACCAAGCAAGCTCGAAAGCAGCCAGCGTGTTTTCCGGTGCGTCAAAAGAGGCACCACGGTGAGCCACAATCACTTGGCCCGAGCAGGGCACAGCCCAGACAAGTAACAACAAAAGCGAGGGAATCCAGAAACGCATGATGCTAAACCGATCTATCCAAGGTTGACGGGCCGAACGATTCACTGACGAAACAGATACTCGAGACACAACGGTGTGCCAAACAGCGAAACTGGCCTTGCCCCATTTTATACTTGAAACCCTGACATGGGTCACCCTACTTTTGGTTTGCACATTGCCAACAGACACAAGGATTCACTCATCAACATTTCTGCCCAGAAGCTTCACCGTGCGGGAACAACGCGGCAACCTGCTGTTATACTGACAGCAGCGATCACGAATGATCATCTGGTGGTTCATCCTGCTGTATGAAAACAGCTTTACTCCTAAGCAGACCTTACGGACCATCCAATCACTTTTGTTGGTCCCGCAAAAACCCACCTCATGACCGAGTGATTTGATGTGACTTTGCAGCCCTTGGCATTGTTACTCATCCATTACTGCACTGCATATTCACGCAATGCCAATTCCCCAGTTCCAAAATTCCAAAATTTCTAAAAACACCACTTCGGCGAACGCTGCAACATGCGAACCTCCATTCGATCAGCCCAGACAAACCACTTAATGCATTGCTTACCACTACTGGCAGTACTTCTGGCAGCCATTTTTCAGGTAAGCCCCGTGTTTCAAGCAAGCCCCGTGCTAGCAGTCGAATCAGATTCGACACCAACGCGTCCCAACATCCTGTGGATTTCCTGCGAGGACATTAGCGCGCACTTGGGATGCTACGGCGATCCTCACGCAATCACTCCCAATCTGGACCAAATGGCTACCGAGGGTGTCCGTTACTCGAACGCCTTCACCGCTGCTGGTGTTTGTGCACCATGCCGTTCCACCATCATCACCGGCATGTACCAGAACAGCATTGGCACACACCACATGCGTTGTAATGCCAAGTTGCCAAAATGGCTGAAACCGTTTCCGATGTACCTCAGAGAAGCTGGCTACTATTGCACCAATAACAGCAAAACTGACTATCAGTTCAAGAACCCTGCTGCTGCGAAGATATGGGATTCGTCGGGGAAAAAAAGCCATTGGAAAAACCGCGAGAACAAGGATCAGCCCTTCTTCGCGGTATTTAACTTCACTGGTTGCCATGAGTCCGGGATCGCAAGTGAGTCCAAATACAAATCAGTGACCGCGAGCCTCACACCTGATCAGCGGCAGGACCCTAACAAACTCACGACCTTGCCTGACTACTATCCCGATACTGCAGTGACACGTGAGGACTGGAAACGCAACTATGAATTAATTACGGCAATGGACGCGTGGGCCGGAGAACTGATTCAAGAGATCAAAGATGCCGATCTTTATGAGGACACGGTCATCATTTTCTGGTCAGACCACGGCGTCGGTCTACCGCGTGCGAAACGCTGGCTATACGACTCGGGCACTCACATTCCAATGATTGCAAGAATCCCCAAAGCTATGCGTGTTGATGGCCAAGGCAAGTCAGGCAGTATTGATTCAGAACTCGTAAGTTCGGTCGACTTCGGTCCCACCGTGCTTAATCTTGCTGGCTTGCCGATTCCAAAACAAACGCAAGGTCGTGCTTTCCTGGGTAAGAACCTCACCGCTCCACGGTCCTATGTGTACGGGGCGCGAGACCGAATGGATGAGCGATACGACATCATCCGTAGCGTCCGTGACCAACGCTATCGATACATCCGCAATTTCGAACCACTCAAGCCGTACTATCAATACATGAACACCCCAGAAAAGGGTGCGACCATGAAAGAGATTCGCAAGGCGGAAGCGACCGGCAACTTGGCGGCTGCGATGGCTTTATTCTCTGCCCCAATAAAACCGGTGGAAGAGTTGTACGATTTGGATAACGATCCCCAGGAAATACACAACCTTGCCGAAGATCCGAAGCAGCAGAAAAGGCTGAAGCAAATGCGGATCGCTTTAGCCGTCTGGCAAAACGAGGTGGGTGATATCGGCCTGATCCCGGAAGCAGAAATCGAAATCCAGGAACAGAACAGTGGCTCACGTTTTGAGATACTGAACAATACCAAGGGGAGCCGGAAAGCACTCGGCAGGCTTGTGGACATGGCCACCGAAGCATCGAATGGCCCCAGTGCGTTGCAAAAACTTTCAGCGGGATTGAACGATCCGAATCCATCTGTCCGATATTGGGCGGCAACCGGCATTGGCAACATTGGCTCTGCTGCAACAGGTTCGCAGCCAGCCATCAAGAAAGCATTAATTGACACATCACCAAGTGTACGAATTGCAGCCGCACGCGCGGCTGCTAAACTTGGAGACACAACCGCAGCCATTCGTGTTCTTGAGCAGGAACTTACTAGCGACCATCAATGGGGACGCCTTGCAGCAGCCATCGTCTTAGACGAAATGGACGAACAAGCCCGCCCCGCATTGCCGGCACTGAAGAAAGCACTTGAGAACCAACCCAACAAGTACATCGTCCGCGTTGCAAATCGGGCGATCAACGAACTGGAAAACACGAACAATCAGGTTCCCTGAGACGCAAACGCCAACACTTTCGAAGCAGAATCCAAAGACGCGAAATGACACGAACGACAACCTACACCAGCCTGATGCTAATAGCCTTGATCTCAATCTCAGCGGCAGGGTGCTCGTCACCTTCAGGCCCATTGCTGATTGATGACGATGCGCCTACCGAATTCACGACCACCGAATCAGGTCTGAAATATAGAATCCTGAGAAAATCGAAAAAGCAAAAGCCGGTGCCAAGCAGCAAAGTGGAGGTTGATTATCGCGGCTGGCTCGATGACGGCAGCACCTTCGACAGCTCCTACAACATGCGAGCGCCAGCCAGTTTCTCGCTCTCAAAAGTGATTCCCGCATGGACAGAAGGCCTGCAATTGCTGGGCGAAGGTGGCATGATCGAACTCGAAGTTCCACCCGAACTTGGCTACGGTGAAGCAGGCAACCCACCCTCGATCCCACCGAATGCCACACTGCA
>CAXGRW010000191.1:0-8609 GCA_964012125.1 uncultured Rhodopirellula sp. | reverse complement strand
ACACGATAAAGCGTTGACTGAGTCTTTCGGCCACCAGTGATCAGATACATGCTGCCATCCGGACCAAACTCGAGATCGGTAACGTTGAGAGGCCGGCCCTTTAGAAAAGTTTCACTGGTCATGGAGTAGCTACTACCTCGGGGTAGCAGGTTTACCAGCAAGATTCGGCCATACGCCCAGTCGAGAACAAACAGACCGTCGCGATACTTTTTGGGAAACTTGCTTCTCGTGCCAAACTTGACCGTCGTTGGTGATCCTTTGCCTATGTCGAGGCTGGGTACCGCATTGTCGGGATGGTCAGGGTAGTAAGCGGGCCACGAACCAGTGACGCCACGCCAGCCAAAATCGCCACCCGTTGTCAGATGAAGGATGCGAGTTGGGCGATACCATGGCGCACCCATGTCGTGTTCGGCGTCCGCATCGTAGGTGAAGAAGTCACCGTGTTCGTTGAAATCGATGCCATAAGGATTCCGTAAACCGGCTGCGAGGATTTCCACGCTGCCATTGTCCGGGTTGATGCGGAGTAAATGCCCCTCTCGGGTTTTTGAACCTTGTGCGGCGTCTCGATACGGTGAGGTGTGGTCGATCGCATTGCTCGGCAAGTCCACAGCGTCACCATGAATGGAATAAAGCATCTGGTCTGGGCCGACCACAAGGTCGTTACGCCCGTGGCCAACGCCACCGCTCGATGCAAAAACCAGCTCTGGTTCACTGAATCCATCTCCATCAGAACGCAGGCGGTAAAGACCTTTGGAATTATTCGCGTTGACAAATAAATCCTTGCCGCGGAATGTCAAGCCACGACATTCCTGCAGATCGCGGTTGATCCACTCAATTGACTCGACGGAGTCTCCTGTTGCTGACAAGGTCAGACGAATTAAGCCTTTGGATTCCCTTGCGATGATCAAGCGGCCTAGATAATCAATCGTCATGCTGACCCACGAACCCAAATCGACTTCTGAACCGCTGGGGAATGAAATCTCCTGTATTTGGAAATTGTCAGCGATTGAGAACATTGCTGTGTTTGTTGCTTCGCTTTTCTCTTCCTGTAAAGCAAGTTTCCACTGCTCGTAATTATCTAAGGCACCAATGCCAACCCGTTGTTCGAGTGAACGTGAAAAAGCGTTCTCGATTGGGCCGAGATTCACAACGGTCGCGGGGGATTGTTGGGCTCGGTCCGAGGTCGAGTTGCTTGTGACTGTCCAATTCGTGTTGCTTCTGATGGTCGTGCTCGGATGCCCGCTGTTGGCAAGTATCAGCTCAATGAAGAAGGCAGAGGGACCTTCCACCCCCACAGCTTCGACAGTCAGTTCGTGACGGCCCACCGACAAGGAATGATCCAACTCGATTTCTTTCATTCCCTCATAGGGAGACGCAATTCCAGCCAGGATGCCATCGACTTTGACACGCAAGCACGCAAAGCATGGAGAGAATTTGAGTTTTGCAGTTGTCCGGTCATGGGCGACGAGAAACTGTTTCGTGAACAGGAGACCTTTGCGTGCACTATTACTGGGATTTACCCAGATCCAGTTGGTCGCCTGTTGCTTGTCTAACGTTTCAGCGTGTCCTGTGACGAGTGTCCCGAAGACGAGACAAAATAGACCGAGGATTATAGCAATGTATCTACCGCTTGATGAAAAGCGGGCCAGATGACGTTTGTCAATTTGTGTCAAATGATTTCGGTTCATACGAGCTCTCGTAGGACGCGGAGATTGATGACATCCCATTCCTCGCCAACCTCTTCATTCATTCCTTTTTCTGTTTCGAGGTATCCTGGCAACTTCCCGAGCACCGAGTCTTCGAGGACGAAACGAAACGCTTCCAGTCCAATCTCGCCCAAGCCAATGTGCTCGTGCCGGTCGACCCTACTGCCAAGTGGCTTTTTGCTGTCGTTCAGGTGCAGAGCTGCGATCGCTTGTTCGGGTAAAAGATCGTCTACCTTTTTGCGCATCTCGTCAAACCCGTCTCTCGTGTTGATCTCGTAACCAGCCGCGTAGGCGTGGCACGTATCAAGGCAGATGCCGACGCGGTCAGGTTGTCCAATACCGTCGATCATGAAGGCTAATTGTTCAAGGGTGTGTCCCAAACAAGAACCTTGGCCTGCGGTGTTTTCCAGCAGTAGTTTGCAAGAGCCAGGAGCAACTCGATCTAACGCTTCTGAAGCGGCATCAACGATTCGTGCCAGACCTTCTGATTCTGAACTTTCGGTGAAAGAACCTGGGTGAACGACAAGACCGCTCAGTGATAGAGCATTGGCGCGTTCAAGTTCAATCACGAGGGCGTCGATCGATTTGCGAAATAACTCGTCCTTGGGAGACGCCATGTTGATCAGGTACGAGGCGTGTGCGATCGGATGACTGACAGGTGATGCCGAGATGGCTGCATCCCAAGCTTCGACTGCTGACGTAGCAAGAGGTTTCGCTCTCCAAGCTTGCTCCACCGACCCTGAAGCCTGACGCGGCGTTCCCGTTCCGGTTTGTAGTTCCTGCACGGGGATGGAACCCGGTTTTTCGTCTGCAAACACAGGCCATTGGCGAGGTGGGTTACTTACAAATATCTGGATGCATTCGCAGCCAACGTCTTCGGCGCGGCCAACGGCTTTTGATATTCCGCCTTGGCAGGAAACGTGGGAGCCTAGCAGCATGCTGTATCTCTCGGTTGGGGGACAATGTTTCCACGCAGTTTAGCCTCTCATCTTGCCGCATCGCCATCCGGTCGGTCGAGCTTTTGGCTACCGGGACGGACATTCGGTGATGATCTGATCACGAACCGAGTTTAACAGCCGTTGCAGTGGCCCCATGCCACAGGATGGCCTGAATTCGCAGGAGGACGGAGTGGGGCTGGCGTTGCAGAACAGGCCAAGTTCGATTCGCTGTGGAGTACTTTCGCTTCACTTGGGCCAAGATTGTGATGGTGGCCCATGCAGACGGTAGTCGGCGAGGTTGGTGAATCCGCTATGCTAGGCACCTTGCCGCAGGGCTTGGGTTGGCTGGTCAGTCGGCCAGAACAGTCATATTTACAACAAGAGGGGTTGGGACTTGCCTTTGCCGTGTTAAAAAACGGGATAATGCTGTTGCAGGAAAGTTTGAATCGACGACATGAGTAACATGAGCCTCCCGTGTTTCGCCGCCCCAACGCCGAAATATCGACATCAGTACGGTCACGAGCTGATTCGAAATGTTGTCGAGCTAGCACTGCATCGCTGACGAGTTAGCCCATGGAAACCAAAATATCCGTCTCGATCATCTGCCTGAACGAAGCAGGGATTATTGGTGATTGCCTGCAGCAAGCATCGCATGTAGCGGATGAAATTGTAATTGTGGATTCAGGCAGCACCGACAAGACGCTCGAAATAGCCGAAAACCATGGTGCAAAAATCTTTCATCAAGATTGGCTGGGCTACGGAAAACAGAAAAACTTTGCCCTCGCCCAGTGCAGTAACGAATGGGTGCTAAGCCTTGATGCTGACGAAGTTTTGACCGACGAGTTGATTGAAGAAATCAAGGGACTGAATTTCGACTCTGAGGTGGTTGGGTATCGCGTAGCACGAAAGCTATTTGTGGGTGATCGTTTCATTTGCTGGGGGGGATATTATCCAGACTACCAGCTCCGTCTCTTCCAGAATTCGTTGGGTGATTTCAATGAATTGGCTGTGCATGAGAGCGTCCAGTTACCCGCCGATGCAAAAGTATGTGATCTGAAGAAGCCGCTAGATCACTTCTCGTACGATTCATTGGAGCAGATGGATGCTGCGTTCAATAAATTTGCCAAATTATCGACGAAGAAAAGAAATCGATTTTTGAATCCCCCTCGGGCTATTTTCAATTTCTTTTACACCTTCTTTTATAAATACCTGCTGAGGCTTGGATTCCTGCATGGTGTGACAGGGCTACGGTTGGCGTGGATTCACGCGAAGTATTCGTTTTTAAAATACATCTATCGGATGTGAGCCTGAGCATTTGCCTTCAACATCGGGCTTCAATGCAGGTCATCTGTAGGCGACGAAGACGTTAGTCAGCCGTGGGCGGTTCCTATTGATCTCAGTCAGTTGATCTCAGTCAGCCTGTTCTGCTCCATCGCGGTTTTTTGCCGAGCCGATTAAAGTCGGTCGTATTTTTTGCAGGAGCCTTTTGCTTTTTCGATCGGATAACGCACGGCATTTTTTTTCAGCTTGGAAGCGATCGCTGTGGAAATGTCAATGTTGCACACTGATGCGAACTCGATCGTAAACATCATGATGTCCGCAAGTTCATCAGCAACTTCCTCGGCATGGTCCGGTGAAGCGGCGAGCGCATGTGATTCCGAGTTGTTAACCCAGCGGAATTGATCAGCAAGTTCACCGACCTCTGACATCAGGGCCATCACAAGATTTTTCGGATCGTGGTACTGGAGCCAGTCACGTTCTTCGACAAACTGGCTGATCATCTGCTTGATCTCGCGAAGAGTTGTATCGTTGTCTGTGCCCATGGTGTTGGTCTTCCTGTACTTGGTGGGGCGTTATGGGCAGGGTGTGGTTTTACAAAGCTTCTGCGGCTTGTCTTCGAGAAGCACCATGAATTTGTGCCGGCTTCCTTGGCGACAGGGTTGCCAGCAGCCCATCTGTTGGTGGCATTGGGCCAAACTAGCAAAATCTTAGCTTGGTGGCTGTTTTTGGGCAGCAGGCATTAAAGTCAGAAGAGTTGCAGGCAATTACGCCTCCCTCCCAGCTTCAGCCGCCCGTGTCATCAGTTGTCAGGGCGAAATGCATGCGATGGAAGTGACTTGTCAGGAAAGAGTTCATTTGGAGGAGTAGCTGGCGTGAGAATCGAGTTTTTCGATCGCTTCATCATGTTTGTTGTAGTTGAAGCTGACAGTTGCCGGGTAATTTGGACGTAAAACCGCCCTTTGTCGGCATTTCCGGATGAAATTGCCCATCTGTGATTCTGTTGCGGGGTTGATGTAAAAATACACTCCCCCCCTTCGCGACTCTGCGGAATACCGTCAGGATTGGCCTGCTCGACGACGAAAATCTGGTTTTGCGGGCTGGGTCACAGCAAGTAGACTACCTGTGGCCCAGTTTTGTGCCAGCTTCTTAAAGATGGCGGAACTCTCTTCCCTGAAATGTGTTTTATCCACATGAACAAAATAAATGCACTTGCGGTTTTGGCTCTTTCCCTGTCCATGGCGTCGCCCTTGGCGGCGCAGCGGCCAAGTTTTGGCGGCGATTCAGGTGGCCGAGGCGGTTTTAGCGGCCGGGGCGGAGATAGCGGCAGAGGCGGAGACAGCGGATCTCGCGGCGGCTTCAGCAGTCGGGGCGGCGATTCTGGGGGGCGAAGTTCCTTTGGCAGTCGCGGAGGGTTTGATCCCAGTTCCTTCCTCAGTCGACTCGATGCAAATGGGAATGGTGTTCTCGACCCCAGCGAGCAGCAGGGTCCTGCACAGTTCCTGATCGGGCGGATGGCACAGTCGGATCCGAGTATCAAGGCGGGGCAGCCCATTCCACTCAAAAAAATAACTGATGGTTTCCAGAAGATGCGCGAGCAGCGTGAATCGGGCGGAAGCAGCACTCCTCAGGCAGGGTCCTCATCGTCGTCTGACGATGCATTGACACCCGAACTGCTTGTCCCGGGGTTCGGCAACGAAGCCGAGCCATCTTTACTGATGGGCTTTGGTGCGACCGCAGAGATGATGGCTGTTGAAGTCACCCCAGCCGACCAGCGAGAGTCGGAGGAGCGAATGCGACGCTATGACCGAAATCGTGATGGCTTCTTGACCAAGGACGAATTGTCCAGTCGGTTCGCGGGTAACCCAATGGATTTTGACCGCAACCGAGACGGCAAACTTTCCGTGAGCGAATTGGCTGTTCGTTATGCCCGCCGACGAGAGGGTGAGGAAGAGGCAAAACGCTCAAAGAGCACAGCATCCAGAAGTCGTGGACGCGAAAAGAAAGTAGAAGCACCGGACGTGTTCGACGGTCGGAAGTCGTATCGGGCGACCGCCGGAAGATCACTTCCTGAAGGTTTGCCAGGCGAGTTCACGGACAAAGACGGGAACGGCGACGGACAGGTCACCATGGCCGAGTTCGCGAAGGAATGGAATGATGATGTCGTTGCTGAATTCTTTGATTCGGACTTCAACGGTGATGGTGTGATCACTGCTGATGAAGCCTTGAAGAAAGTTGAGAAAGGTAGCGTCTCGCAATTGGCCGAAGCGTATTCAGGGAAACCAAGTTCGTCTGCATCAACCGCGTCTGCTCCCGCTGCCAGCAGCAGCGGTGGAAAAGCTGACGACAAGTACGTCAAGCTGGGCCAGCGAATCATTGATCGTTACGACAAAAATAAAGACGGCCAGTTGACCGCGTCGGAGTGGGGGAAAATGCTGATGAGCCCTGCCGCTGCCGACGGTGATCGAAACGGAAAAATTACCGTTCAAGAATATGCGAGCTGGATGCAGTCGCGTCAGAAACGCTAGCAAACAAACAGCCTCAATCACCGACTGTTGTTGGTTTTGGTGCTGTTGGGTTTGTGCTGCTACTTCCCCTGACCGACAGTAGCTGAGTGAACAGGCATACGGTCCGGCGTCTAGACAGACGTAACTTATTCTCAGCGCCATCCACGTTCTGCCTGCCAAGGCGCTGTAAGTGAAGGTGGTGTCAGTGAAAATGCTGTTTGCCACCACAAACTGCTATGGTTTATCGCAGCCTCCTGCCAGTTGTCATGTTCTAAATCGTGCTGGCATACTCGCTTTGCAAAAAGCGATTTCATGCAATCAGGTGAAACGACTGCATGCCAATCTGACGACGAGGCAGGATACGTCAGCTTCGGTGTTCAATCTATCGTTGATAGATAGGCAGGTAATGATATCGAACACTTAGGCTGAGGATCGCTAAGGCCGTGGAGTAGACAGCCCCAACGTTGCGTTCTTCTCCTCCGCGAGCTAGCCAAGCCCCATCGCTTCGTTGGGAATCGACCAGCAGATCGGCTACCATCTCGTCCGCCTTTTTTGCGTACTTGCCACCCGCCTGATGCATGCCTTGTGCAAAGTAGTAAACTCCGTAGAAAAAGAATCGCTCATTGGCTTTGGGCGGGTGTTGCATTAACCACTCAGAAGCACCTTCCACCATCGGCGAATCGTATTGACCACAGACTTGCATGGCGAGCAACCCTGCGGCTGACATGGTGAAAGACGGATGGTGTGTTCCCGGGGTGTAGCTAAATCCTGTGACCTTGTTGCGTGGTGTTCCGTCTCGATTCAGTGGTGAGGCGTAAGAATAGCGTAAGTACTTGAGTGCTTCGTCGATCGATTCTCCCGGCACATTCAGTCCATCATTCTTGGCGGAACGCAGTGCCATGAGTTGCCAAACCGATACGGAGAGGTCTGAATCGCGGCTGGTTGGTGTGTACCGCCATCCACCTTTTAGTTTTTCGGACTTTGCGACTTTTTGAGCACTGAGGATCAGCTTGATTGCATTGACCAACATCTCGTGGATTTGCTTGTTCTGCTCTACGGTCGCACCCATGCCGAGCATCTCTGTCAGCATCAGGGTGGTGATTCCGTGGCCGTACATTCGGGATCCATCGCGGCCACCGAGATATCCCTGTGCATCCTGATGTTTTTTCTGCAGAACAAAATCAAGGGCCTTGGCCATTGAGCGTCCTGCTGTTGAGAAGGTCTGCGGTTCGATACCGATCGAAGCCATCGCCATGATCGCCAACGCGGTCATGGCTACTTCGTGACCACGATCGGCAATGGAGCCATTTTCGCGTTGTGCATTGACTAGGTATTCGACCCCTGATTTGACGGCGCGGTCGATCTCGTCAGGTGCATACAGACTGGCAGGGTTGCCTTTGTCGTTACCCTTGTCTTGGCCAAAGCAGGTATGTCCTGCGGTGGCAGCAGCGAGACCCAATAGCCAGTGCCTGCGGGGAAGATGGTCGCTTCGGTAGCTTAACTGGTTCATCATTTCACTCAGACTTTTCCGCGGCACGGGTAGCAATCGCCCGGAAGTAGGCTTCGATTTCGCGACGATATTGTGGAGCCACACTTTCTGCACGACTCTCGGATGCATCTTCTGTGCGGCGTTCCCTCAATTGTCCCCATTCTGCCCCCGTTCTTTCTGTTTGGGTGATGTCCAACTTCCCACCGGCAGGCATCTGCATGCCGTTGCCCGACTCGGTCGATGGAGTGGATCCTTCGGATGGGCTTGGCTGCCCAGGATTCATTTGGGCTTGCCGTTCGCGAGCGGCTTGTTGTGCTTGCGACTGCATGGCGTTGGCTAAGGTGGGGGATGCTTCGCCGGCGGTCTGTTGTTGCCCTTGGGACTGACCCTCTTGTTGGCCTGCTTGTTGTTCACCTGATGGTTGTTGTCCTTGCTGCGGTTCACCAGCTTGCTGACCTTGTTGATTGCCAGCTTGTTGTTCGCCAGCCTGTTGTTGAGCTTGCTGGTCCTCGCGGGCTTGTTGGGCCATGGCGCGATCAAGTTCATCAAGTGTGCGGGCCATCTCCTGCCCCTGCTGTTGTTCAGCAGTCGGCTGTCCTTGTCCCTGTTGCCGTTCTCCGCTTTGCTGTCCCTGTTGTTGCTCTCCGCTTTGCTGTCCCTGTTGTTGCTCTCCGCTTTGCTGTCCCTGTTG
>CAXGRW010000190.1:0-8634 GCA_964012125.1 uncultured Rhodopirellula sp. | reverse complement strand
TTGAGGGAGGCTCTGATGATCAGGGCGTGTCCGCTGCAGGCAGTGGTGATGTGCTTTTGGAAGCACGCGGAGTGGCTAGCGATTTGGTAATCAACGCAGCGGTGGTTAGTGGCACAGGTAACATTACCTTGGATGCAGGTAATGATCTGGATGTGAACGCGTCAGTGGCCACGGGGGGAACAGGCACGATTTATCTAACCTCCGGGAATGATGTTACGGTTGCCGGTTCATTAAGTAGCGCCAATGGCGATCTTCTGGTTCGTGTTGTTCGTAATCTTAACCAGACAGGTATGATCCACAGTGCTGCAGGTGATGTTGGATTGGTCGCCGGGAATCGTCTGGTTCAGGAGACGGCAAGCTCGGTGGTCGTTGGTGGGGACTTGCTTATCAAGGCAGGTGGCGAATGGACGATGGTGGGGAACGCGACAGTAACGGTTGGTGGCTCACAGTTATTCGGGACCTCCGGGGGAACTATTACCCTTGGGCGAATCATTATGAACAATGAATTCGATAATTATGTGGTTCTTGAAGCAGTTACGGATATTCTGGATGGCAATTCAGGTGCTGCGAATATTCAGGGGTTAAGTTCTTCTGCGAATACGATTGTTGCACTTCGAGCAGGTGGGGAAATCGGCAGTACCACCGGTGTTGATGCACTTGTCAATGCGCTTGCATTGGACTTGGCTATTGACAGGCTCTCCGCGGAAAGTGCGTTCGGAATACACCTGAAGCAAATGGCTTTGGGAGGCGATCTCGTTATTGGGCGAGTTGCAGGTCAGGACACTGAAGTCGCAGGTGTTGTGAAAAGTCAATTCAACGGGACCGCTGCATCGGTTCCGGTTGAAAGAGGTATTGCAACTGCCTTGGAAGATCTGGTGACGCATGTAAATGGCGAGATCGAGCTCGTTGTTGGGGGTGGGAATCTGATTTTTCTGGATGGGATTGATAGCGATGGGTCGGACTTGAAAAACGATCCGGAAGTAGTTGCAAGTGGTTCGATGGGACGCGTGGACTTTCGTGCATTGAGTGGTTCGGCGAACATAGAATTAGAAGATAATGTTCAGTTTCATGCTGATAAAGTGACAGCGGCGTATTCAGAACCCACGACTGGAGCAATGTCCATGGGTTCAGGGCCGTCACTGAAAGCTCGCGCTATACACTTGCAAACTGACTCCCTTGTGCTGGGTGCTAATGTCGAGTTGTTCACTGGTGTAAATCAGGGTACCGCTCGAGTATTTGCACCTCGTCCTACCGAGTACACCATCGACGACAATGGAGTTACCCTGCCGGTCAGTGGAGTATTTCCGGCCGAATCGGCCTTCTATGATGCCTCAACTGTTTCGACATCTCAGTTGACGCAAGTCGATCCTCGAAATCTTCTCGGCACGCTGTCAGTTAATATTGGGAATTCGGGCGAAAGGGGCCTGGCATTGGACGTGGACTGGGGAGCGGCGAGCCAGAGGTATCAGCAATTGTCTGGGTTGTCCGGTGATTTGAATGTTTCAGTTGGTGTAAACAGTGCTGGTCAACCTGAGACACCGGTCGTCTCGCCCGGAACTGGGGATTTGAGTTTAGATCATCACTACACAGATTTAGACCTGCTATTCAGTCGGGCGAATGGTCGGACTTCGGTAACAGACCCTATTATTGTCCGTTTTGCGGTGCGACATCACGAATCAATTTTTGTTCAGGCAGGACTTGTGCAGCAGGATACTTCGCCAACTGAGTTGATTACTGGTGGTGTCGTAAGTTCAACCGATAATCCTGCTACATCACCTGGGAGTGACCTTGGCCTTGAGAGTGGACATCATCGTTTTAATATCCCCAGTGTCCCAGAGTTTTCAGTTCCTGTCCTGCCGCCACGCGAAGTCATACCAGTAATCGAGATCGCAAGTCTACTGCCCGCTGTGGAATTGGACTCTGTTGCCTTAGCCGCTGAGGTCAGTTCTGCAAATTCAGGTGCTGTTGTGTCAGCAACACGCGATGAATATTTCCAGTTGCGAGTTTTGCGACCTGATCAAAACGCCGAACCTTTTGGCGTTTTCCGGTTAGCAGATGACATTATGACTGGAGATAAGCTGCAGCAGTTGCAGCGGTCTTTGCCAGATGGTCGATATGAAATTGAATATGTTCTCGGTGATACTTTCAGCCGAGTCGTGCTGAGGTTTGATGTGCGGAACGGTGAGCCAGTGATTCCTGAGGACGCTCTGGATGAGGGTGACTTGCTACTGAAAGAAATTCCTGAGCAAAGTGAAACAGAGTCGAGTGAAGAAAATTCAGCCGTGAAACCCGGCCAACTGCCCAATGGTGACCAGGATTCAAAACTGGAAGATCAATCATTTCTGGAGCACCAACTCAATCATGGTCTTGTACATGCTCTGAATATGACTCTGGACCATTTGGGGATTTCGTCATGGGAGCCGATGAGTGAGACCGTCGTGATGGTTCCTGTTTCTGCCGTTTCATTCCTCTCCAGCACTGAAAACGAGGTTTCAAGTGATGCAACGGTAACAGAAACAGAAACGTTACTCGATCCCGTCGCATCGGATATCGAGAAAAATTCTGAGCAAGTTGAAGAGAAGACTGAGGCGGAGGATTCGAGTTTGCAGGCTGTTTCAGCCGGAGTTGTTCTGACGACTGCTTTACAAAGGCGGCGGCAGAGGTCGGAGCGGAAAAAATTGTCGCGATCTGCACGGTTTGCGGCGCGAAGAGAATCGGTAGAGAATCTGCACGATTCAGAAAGTATTTAGATCACTCAGATCGAATGAATGGAAATGGGTAAGCACAGTAATAGTCAAGACGATGAACCAAAGCGAGTTCCGCCAGAGAACGAGGCTGATAGTCTGCGCAGTTCAGATCAGTCGGATTCCAGCGAGAACAGTAATGAGCTTGGTCATGGGACGGTTGACGATGTAGGAGAGGCGGGGCACGCGGATAATGATGCCGAATATGATATCGATGCCACCGTTGAAGGTATCGAGCCAATGGATCTACGCCAAGAAGTTGCTTCTGAAAAGAACAGCGCGAACGAGCAAGGCGCAGGAACTTTGGGAGATGTGTCCGACTTGGAGTCGGCTGGTAAAGGTAATGCTGCTGATGCTGACCTTGATGCGACAGTCGTAGACATTGATCCCACCGTTGGACTAGAGGCAGATGAGGCAGATGAGGCAGATGAGAGTGGAACGGTAGCGGGAATCGAACCCGCTGAAGCGGATGCCGCGAGTGATTCGGCCGGATTTGATCCCAATGCAACACTTGAAGATTTTGATACAGCGTCTGCGAGTCGGAGTGCTCACGACCACTCGACCTCCGGTCAGAAGCCGGGTGACGAACTGGAGAACGATGATGAGTCCGGAGTAGATCTCGATGTCACCGTGAATGAATTGGATGCAACGTTTCTCGCTGAAGAGCATGTTGACGAGCCTGATGATGGTCGCGGGGAATCTGATTCTGGTCATGACGACGACTCGGCGGAGGATTTCGACAAGACCATTGTGGAGGGAGATATCGATCAAACGATCATGTCGGGTCCTGAAGGTGATTTAACTGGTGAAGCTAGCGTCTCTCCAACTCGTCCGGTTGTGCGCGCGGGGGATGGGAGCAGAGATGGCGGCCGAGGCGACTCTACGATCCGGGATGCACAGGAAGCGACTCATGACGGCTACGACAGCCATCCCAGTGTGAATACGGTCGATTCATCAGTTCTTGAAAGCGCGGATATTGGGCAGACCATCAATCCGCGTGAACTTTCCGATGAAGAGGCCAGCGCTTGGAGTTTGGCAGCACAAGGTGAAGCTCCTAAAGCTGGGAAAACTGTTCAATCCGGTGCGGGGCCCAGAAGAACGTGGGTTGATTATCAGTTCAGCCGATTGCGTGAGCGTGCTGTAAGCACTGGCAAAGAGAAACAAAATGTCGATGACGACTATCGCCTCGTCAGAAAGCTCGGCCAGGGTGGCATGGGGGATGTGTACGTTGCGAGGCAGGGGTCACTCAATCGACTTCTAGCGTTGAAGTTGATCAAACCACTTGATGGTGAACGTCGCGCTCAACTGGAGCGTCTCGGCAAGCTTGAAAGTGTTGAAGAGGAACGCAGGCAGCAGTTTCTATCAGAAGCAATCGTGACAGGTGATCTTGATCACCCCAATATCGTGCCCATTCATGACGTGGCTGTCACGAGTGAAAATGAACTCTTCTACTCGATGAAGCGAGTCGTGGGTACGCCTTGGTCGAAGGTGATCAAGAAGAATTCTCGCGATGAAAATCTGGAAATCTTGATGAAGTCATGCGATGCCATTGGCTTTGCGCATGAGCGAGGTGTGGTGCACCGTGATATCAAGCCAGAAAATATCATGCTGGGTGACTTCGGCGTCGTCATGGTCATGGACTGGGGATTGGCGTTGCCAACTTCAAATTATGACAAGCACGATTCGATCTTTGCGACGTCTGGTCTCGGTGGCACTCCTGCCTTCATGGCTCCGGAAATGGTGACCGGGCCATTGGAGAAAATTGGGCCGCCCAGTGATATCTATTTGCTCGGTGCGACCCTGTTCATGATTGTAACGGGCTCAGCGCCGCATAAGGCGAAGAGTGTAACGGAGTGTTTGAAATCGGTACGGCGAAACACCATTCGCAAAGTAAGCGAAGCCCAACAGGGTGAATTGCTCAACATTGCGATGAGAGCGATGGCGACCAAGCCGGAGGATCGATATCCGGATGTTGCAAGTTTCCAAAACGATATACGTGCCTACCGAGAGCATGCTGAGAGTATTTCGCTTACTGTGCGAGCTACCGAAGATTTGAATCTGGGGCAACAGGAAGCATCCTACGCACCCCTCTCTCGGGCAGCTTTCCGCTACGAAGAGGCGTTGAAGTCGTGGCCAGAGAATGAAAGAGCAAAGCAAGGTCTGGAAAAGACGAAATTAATTCATGCTGGGATCGCTTGTGATAAGGGGGACTATGATTTTGGTTTATCACTTCTCGATCGGAGTCAGAGCGAGCACCAGGAGCTGATTGCGAAGCTTGATGCAGAAATTGAAAATCGTGACTCACATACAGCTAAGGTTGCGCTGCTTCGGAGAGTAGCAATCGTAATGTTGGCGGTGATTCTTGTTGGTGGTGCTCTCGCGTCGGTCTGGATTGATTCAGAACGAAGACTCGCAAGAGCGGCAGCAAAAGAAGCGAATGAGCAAAGAGAAGTAGCAAACGAGCAACGAGAGTTGGCAGTCACAGAGAAAGAAAAGGCGGTGAAGGCTGAGGAGTTTGCGAATGAGCAAAGAGAAGTGGCAGTCACAGAGAAAGAAAAAGCGGTGAACGCTCAGTTGTTTGCGGACGAGCAAAGAAAGGTGGCGGAGCAGGAGCGGGAAAAAGCGGTGAAGGCAGAGGTGACTGCCAAAGAGCAACGAAAATTGGCAGTTGCTGAGAAAGAAAAGGCTGAAGTAGCGGAGGGAAATGCTGAGCAACAGCGTTTGGAAGCAGTAGCTCAAGCAGAAATCGCGAGGCAGCAGAAAATACGTGCGGAATACGAAGAATACAATTCTAAAATAGCTTTGGCCAAGGCTCGGCTTGATCGCAATGAAGCCGATGGTGCGCGAGAAATATTGATGGGCCTGTCCGAGAATTCCAGTGCAGGCGATCGTGTCATGGGATGGGAATGGCGGTGGCTATGGCGGCAAGCAAACCAATCCGAGTCGTTGAGCCTCGGTCAGATACCGGCGATTGATCTTGCGGTAAGCGAAGCGGCACGTGTGGGGGCCGTCGCTTTGGCCAATGGTGCAGTTCAGGGTTTGCGTTTGGGGAGTGAGCAGCAAGTAGTCGAAAAGTTCACCATTCCACCGGCGATCCTCGAAAAGCAGCAAGCAACGAGCGTAGCGATCTCGATGAATGGAGAGAAAATCGCAATTGGGACTGCAAGTGGAAACGTTTTTGTTCTCTCCGGATTACATGATCTTACAAGTGTTTCTGACCGAGTTGTGACAGTCGCTGCCCATAAACGCGGCATCACGGATATTTGTTTTGGCAGGGATGGAACATTGTGGACGGCTTCAGAAGATCGATCGGTTCGATCATGGAAGCAGGCTCCTGATGGATCTCTGCGTGAAGAAGTGGTTGGATGGCATTTTCTTCCCGTGCGACAAATCGCGATCGCTGATCAGGGGCGGGGAACGTTCTTGGCCGCTGTGGTTGGAGATGGTCGAAGCGGAAAAGTCGTCGTTTGGGAACAGGTTCAGCAAGGCAATGGACCCGCGTTGCAGTTGCTCGGGCGAATGTCCGATCACTCCGCACCACCTTCCGCTGTTACTTTCGACAGATCAGGGCAGCGTGTTGCTTCCGGAGATTTAGCAGGCAACGTGCTGGTTTGGAATGTATCGGAAGTGTCTGCAGAGGGTGAGAAAGAATACCGAAAGTCCATCGAAGCAGCCGTTCAACAAACTCAGCAGACTGAAGCTATCGTGGCGACTGTGCCCGCGTTACTCGCAAGAGAAGTAGGCGTAGCACTGAAAGACTTTGAAACGGTTGCGGGGGAACGCGTCGTGTCGCCTGTCTCACGGTCGGAACGTGATTTGTCCTCTGCCAAAGCCCATGCCGATGCAATTGAAAGTATTCGCTTCAGTGCGAATGGCGAGTTGCTGTTAACCGCGTCCGATGACTACACCGTCAAACTATGGGATCTTGGTCAAGGTAACGGAAAAGTCCGTCAAACACTCAAGGGGCACGGTGGTTGGGTGGTCGGTGCAGATTTTGTACCTGGTCAAGATAACTTCATTGTGTCTGCATCGGATGATGGAACCGTACGTCATTGGAATCCTGCAACTTATGTGGGCGCTTTCAAGTCGCAGGCAGCGGGTGATGCTGGCCGTTCAAATTTGGAAACTCAGGATCCTCGGGAAGAAATCTGGTCTGCGAGTTTTGCACCCGGCGGGAAGCAGATCGTGATTGCTCGAGGTGACCACAAGGCAGAGGTCATACGAGTAGGTGAAGAGTCGCTGGAATTTCGTCAGGTGTCGGAACTGTCCTTGGATGAGGGGACTGATTTTGTCGCCATGTCGATGCAGGTTGATCAACGCAACGGGTTATTGTACGTCGGAAGTGGGGATGAAACGATTCGGGTGTGGGACTTGGAACGAGCCGTTCAGGTTGGAACAGCTAAGAAAACAGGTTTGAACACTGCTTTTGCACTCTCGCGTGATGGACGCTGGTTGTTAACGGGTTCCAGTGAATCGAGTCTTCGTGGCATCCTCTGGAGTCTTGATCCGTCAGGCAAAGAATCGCCGCGGATCGTGCATGAACTTCTTGGGAAACCCGGGCAGGAGGGAGTCTCCGCCTTCGCCATTTCACCTGACTCGAAAACGCTATTCACCGGCGATGACTTTGGAATTGGCTTGCTCTGGGACATTGAAACTGGACAACAGATCGGTGCTCCGATGGTCAACCTAAGAGGGGCCCGGATTAATGCTGCTGTGTTCAGTAACGACGGAAAAGCAATTTTAGTTGCGGCGGACAATGCCTCTGTCACACAAATAGATTTGCAGACTCGTCTTGAGGGTATACGTTTCCAGCAGGTTGGTTATGTAATTGACTTGTCGCTCTCACAAGACAATAAGTACTTGGTGACCGTGTGCGAGGTTGCGAATGAAACCTACATCAAGACTTTTGCAACACTATGGGACGTTGGGTCGGGACTGGGAAAAGTGCTGGATTTGACAGTTGCCCCCAGGTCGAATGATGGTGGTTCCGTGAGTCGTGCGAGGATCACTTCCGCAAGATTTGACCCGGACAACAGAATGGTCTTCGTCAGTCGTACTGCAAGCACGAATGAAAAATCGGAGATTCGCACATGGAATCTTGGGCGTGTTCTGAAAGCAGCTGATTTCATGAATAGTGAGCAAATGAAACAGTTCGTTTTACAGACTTCGCAGTCCACGAATGGTGGAACAACTTTCATAATGCCGAGCGTTCGCGGTGATACCGAAGGAGTCTTGCCGCTTGATGACCAAAGAGCACTTACCATGAACAATAATGGTGTCTTTCTTTGGAATCTGGCTACCAAACGCGAAGAGAAAAGTTATCGCGCACATGCTGAATTGACTGAGGCTGGTTTCTCGTTTGATGCAAAGTACGTTGCGACGGCAAGCCGATCAGTAAAAATCTGGGACGCTGAATCTGGACAAGCTTTGGCGAAAATCGAGTCCGATAAGCCAATTCGAACCATCCAGTTTTCACCTGTCAGAGCTGGCACCACGGGGTACATGTTCGCGACAGGTGGAGATGAGGGAGTTGTTGAGTTCTGGGAATTCAACCCACAGGCTCGAGAGATCAAACCTTTTACCGGTGTTGCGAAAGAAAACGTGGCAGAGCAGCAGTCGGAGTTGCCCAAGGCAGTACGTCGGATTCGTTTCTCAAAAGATGGAGATCGACTTTGGATCGTCGGAGATCGGGGATTGGCTCGCTATCGTCATCTACGCAACGCGGCGGAAACGATCCTCGTGGAAGTGCCTGAGCAGCAGAGTTTGAGATGCGCCGCAATTTCTGATGATGGAAAATTCATTGCAGCTGGAAGCAGTGCCAAGAACGTTCTTGTGTGGCGGCTTCCGACACCGGATCGTCAGATGGAGCTTGTGACTTTAAGTGGTCATG
>CAXGRW010000189.1:0-8655 GCA_964012125.1 uncultured Rhodopirellula sp. | reverse complement strand
TCTGTCATGTCGGTTGATCGCTGCTGGATGCCTCAAAGCCCCGAGTTGTGTTGTTTGGGTGCAGAAAACGTCAGTTTGTATCAGGACTGTAACGTAGTCGCGTGGGTGGTCTAGCGTTTGTCGGTATGCGGTACAAGTCGCATTCGATCTGCATTGCGACAAGGCGGGCTTCGGTTAATGACGCTAATTGCGCCTGACCAATGCTGTCTGATTTCACGGCGGCCTTGTTGTGATCATATAATTCAGATCAACGCACAGCCACGATTGTAGGTCATCCAAGTCGCCAGTTCTGTGACACAGTGTTACAGGAAATTGGCCCTCTCATTTGTGAGTGAAATGGGTAGGATGAGCTCTGCGATTGGGGAGAATTTCTCTTCGTTCATTGAGATCATCTGAATTAAGTTCGCGAGTGATTGACTGCCATGTTTTTAAAGCACTGTTTGATACTGCTGATTTCCTGTTCATTGTTTGCATCAGAGGATATTGTCCTTCATGCTGCTTCGCCCCGTCTCGAACCTGCAAAGTTAGAGGCCTTGGACCTGACAGATTTTAGTGGTCGCAATTGGACTCTGGAAGATTTTGAAGACGATTCCATTTTAGTCGTTGCCTTCTTTGGGACCGAATGTCCTTTGGCTCAGTTTTATGCGACTCGCTTGAATCGGATTGCGAAGCAGTACAGGGACGAGTCTGTTCAGGTAATCGCCGTTCTAAGCAATCGACAGGATTCGCTCAAAGAAATCGCTGCTTTCGCTACGCGGAGAGAGTTGAGCTACCCAGTTGCGAAGGATCCCGCGAATCGGTTTGCTGATCAGATTGGTGCTGAGCGGACACCAGAGGTATTCGTCTACGACTCTGGCCGAAATTTACGATACCGTGGTCGCATCGATGATCAACGCGGTGTTGCTCATGATTTGCTGGAGCCGCGCCGGCGAGACCTGCAATTGGCAATCGACGAGTTGCTCAAGGGCAAAGAGGTAAGCGTTCCAAGAACCGAAGCCTCTGGATGCATCATCAGTCGTGCCAAGCAAGTTGATTCAGAAAGTGAGATTACCTACGGCACTCACATTGCCAAAATTTTGAGGAAGAATTGTGTTGGCTGTCATCGTGAGGATGAGCTGGCTCCTTTTGTTCTCAACGATGGCGAGGAAGCCTCTCATTGGGCAGACATGATGGTTGAGGTGATTCGCGAGGAACGCATGCCACCGTGGCACGCCGATGGTTTACACGAGAAGTTTGCCAACGAACGAGTGTTAACGGAAGAAGAGAAACAGTTGATCTTTAAATGGGCTGAGGCTGGTGCGCCGATCGGACCGGAACCAAGTCTGCCACCACTGCCTGCCAAGCCAGTAGGGTGGCAGCTGCCAAAGGAACCTGATTTGGTTCTGCCTGTAACTTTCACTCCTGTTTCAGTGCCAGCCGAGGCTGGGCCTCGTGGTGTGCGATACCAGTGGTACATGCAAGCGCCAGGCTTCACGGAGGACAAATGGGTGACGGCCGCAGAGTTGCGCCCGGGAAACACAGATGTCGTGCACCACATCCTAGCTTTCGCTGTGAAACCCGGAGAGGAACGTAGGACGCTCGGGCGAGCAGATGTTTCCTATTTGTTTGGGTATGTTCCCGGAGCAAGAGTCGAAGCATTACCACCGGGGCATGCAAAGAAAATTCCAGCTGGTCATAACATCTACTTTCAGGTTCACTACACACCAAATGGGACGCCGCAAAAAGTTCAAAGTCAAATGGGTATGGTCTTTGCTGATCCCAAAGATGTGACCCACGAGATAAAAACCAGTAGCGCTACAGAAAGGCGGTTCCGGATACCTGGTGGCCGCAGTTTGGGTAAGAGCGAAGGGCCGTCTGACTTTCCAGTGGAAGCAACAAGCGCCTCCTTACCAGCCAATGCTACTATCCTTGCATTCAGTCCTCACATGCACCTCCGGGGGAAGTCATTCAATTATGAATTAAGGACACCTGATGGGGAATCTCGCATGTTACTCAATGTTCCGAATTACGACTTCAATTGGCAGACGACCTACGTGTTGGAGCAACCGCTTGCGGTGCCAGTCGGAAGCAGGCTTCACTGCAAGGCGATTTTCGATAACAGTTGGAATAACCTCAGTAATCCTGATCCCATGAGGGATGTGCGATTTGGTGAACAAACCTGGGATGAAATGATGATTGGTTTCTTCCACTACTCAGTGCCAGTGAACCTCGCCAAGGATGCGGGCTCCGAATAGGGTGCAGCACAAGATTTGAGTCTGTTTCAAGTAGGTCAGATGCGATAGGCATGGAGCTACTCAGATTTGTGTTTAGCCGCTCCTCGCCTCATCGCTTCCCCGAGCGAAATTGTACCTTCACCGTAGAGTGGAGAGTCAGACCCGGCGCTACCTAGAACTGGGGTAGCGTTGTTGGTGGGTAGCCAGCGTTTCATTCGGTCAGCGATTTGGCGAGATTCGACGGAAGTGCCTTGGTTTGCAATGAGATTGTTCCACTCGTTCGAATCATTTTCGTGGTCGTATAGTTCTTCGCTTCCATCGGCATAGCGTGAGTATCGGTACCGATTACCACGCAGTGAATGGTTGTTAGGGCCAAAGGTGCATAGGGCAGGACGATTCCATTGTGATTTTGGATTCTCCAGCAGCGGCGTCAGGCTTCGTCCTTCCAAGTCGGTACGTTTGGGTAGGTGAGCCAAATCGAGCAGAGTTGGGAACACATCAATAAGTCCCACTGATTTTGAGCAACTCTGGTCCACGACAATCCCCGGGCCTGCAAAAATCAGTGGGACGCGCGTCGTTTCTTCCCAAAGCGAGCGTTTGGCCCAACGAAGTTTTTCACCAAGGTGAAAGCCGTGATCGCTCCATAAAACAATGATTGTGTTATCTGCCGCGTTACTTCGTTCGAGACTGTCTAGCAGCATGCCGACTAATTCGTCGACAAAACTGTTGGCTGCAAGATATGCCTGAACCGCGTGTTTCCATTCACCACTTTCCACCATCCAGTCGTGCCGAGGGGCAGTGGGATTCAAGGTCAATTGCTTTGATATTTCGGGAAGATCTTCACGATCAACGCTAATGGTTTCGGGTAGCTTCAAAGTTTCGAGTGGGTAGAGATCGAACCAGCGTTTTGAGGCATAGATTGGGACGTGTGGTAGGCTGAATCCTACAGCAAGAAAGAACGGTTTCTCACGTGTCGCCAATTTGGGCAACTCTTCGGCAGCCCATGCTGCTGTTTGGTAATCACGTTGTTGCTCATCCGGCACATCAACCTGGCCCCAGTCCCAAAGCGGATGTGTATCTTTGAGTGTGTATCTGAGTTTCTCAGGACCGCGTCTCCAACCTGTCGCTTTTTCAATGTGATCAAATGATGCTTGGTCAACTTTTCCGTGAAAGATCTTTCCGCGAGTGGAGACGTAGTAGCCACTCTGGCGAAAAGTTTGAAACAAGGTGCGGTCGTCGCGGGTCGGATCCACTGTTCGGAAGTTTGGGCCGAGAAAATACATTCCAGTTGTCGATGGCAATTTACCCAGAAACATGCTGACCCGAGATGGATTGCAAATGGGTGCCTGGCAGTGCGCATTGGAGAACAGTACTCCTTGTTTCGAGAGTAAATCGATGTTGGGTGTCTGCGCTTGTGGGTGCCCCCCGTAACAACCGAGCCAATCGTTCAGGTCATCAATGGAAATGAACAGTACATTTGGGCGGGGTGTTTCAGCGTGCACCGTTGTCAGGGTGCAAAGAACAAATGCGAGCGTGAAAAAGACGGATCTCATGACTTTCATGCGATTGGAGGACATGGAGGAATTGATAAATGTTAGTCTGTTAGCCAACTCGTTCACACCAGTTTGAGTCGTGCTGGGCGATGGGGTTTTTTCAGTTTGCGGCGGGGCCTCAATCATTGCATCAGCGTGGATGCATTCAGGTCCGAATGAGACATGAACCATTACGGCCACACCGGCAGAAAAGTGAGTAGAGATTATGCAAGTTGTGATGGCATTTGATCAAGGAACGACCAGTTCCCGTGCAATTCTATTTGACCACAACGGTTCGATTGTTGGTGTTGCACAGCGAGAATTTGAACAACATTATCCCCAGTCTGGTTGGGTTGAGCATGATGCCAATGAGATTTGGGAAACGCAATTGGCGGTGGGCCGTGAAGTGCTGGAACAGACTGGCGTATCAGCTCAGGACGTGGTGGCCATTGGAATTACCAATCAAAGAGAGACCACTGTTATTTGGGATCGCACGACAGGGCAGCCCATTGCGAACGCTATTGTTTGGCAAGATCGTCGTACGGCAGAGTACTGTGACAAACTGCGAGAGGCGGGACACACAGACCAGGTGCAAGCTAAGACAGGCTTAGTGATTGATGCTTATTTTTGTGCCACCAAGGTTCGCTGGATTCTCGACAATGTGCCGGATGCGAGGGGCAGGGCAGAGCAGGGTGAATTGGCATTCGGAACCATTGATAGTTGGTTGCTTTGGAATTTGACTGCTGGCAAGGTTCATGCAACGGACGTCACCAACGCATCTAGGACCATGCTTCTGAATATCGAAAGTTGCCAGTGGGACGAGGATTTGCTGGACTTGTTTGAAATTCCCAAGTCGATGTTGCCGGAAGTCCTACCATCAAGTCATGTGTACGGCGAGTCGGACGCGGAGTTGTTGGGGGCGCCGATCAAGTTGGGTGGCGCTGCGGGGGATCAGCAGTCAGCTCTATTCGGGCAAAACTGCACTGAGCACGGGATGGCCAAGAACACCTACGGAACCGGCTGTTTCATGCTGATGAATGTGGGTGATACGCCAGTGCCGTCCAAATGCAAACTGTTAACAACAGTCGCCTGCGGTTTGGAACAGGCTAATCAGTATGCCTTGGAAGGCAGTGTGTTCATTGCTGGAGCTGCGATTCAGTGGCTTAGGGATGGCGTCCAAATGATCGATTCCGCACCCGAGGTGGAGGCATTGGCCGCAAGTGTGCCTGACAGCGACGGCGTCTACATGGTCCCAGCTTTTGCAGGACTTGGCGCCCCTTATTGGGATGCTTATGCACGTGGGGCCATTGTCGGTATCACCCGAGGAACGACGCGAGCCCATATTGCGAGAGCGGCATTAGAAGGAATCGCCTTTCAAGTCGCAGATGTGCTGGATGCCATGAAGACTGATTCAGGAATGCCAATGACAGAATTGCGAGTTGATGGTGGCGCATCAGCCAATGATTTGCTGATGCAGTTTCAGTCCGACATATCTCAAGTTCCCGTGATTCGTCCCAAGGTCATTGAGACAACTGCTCTGGGGGCAGCGTTTCTTGCGGGCTTGGCGGTTGGCTTTTGGAATAGCACTGAAGAAATCGCTGGGGTTTGGCAAACTGATCGTGTGTTTGAACCAATGATGTCGGTAGACGAAGTCACACATCGTCGCACTCGCTGGCAAGACGCTTTGGGGCGTTCACGTCATTGGGAGCCTGCTTCGTGATTCAATCAACGATGAATCGCGAGGATGCATTAGAACGCTTTCATGCCCATGATGGTGTCTGGGACCTCGTGGTGATTGGAGGAGGAGCGACTGGTGTGGCGATTGCCATGGATGCAGCCATTCGTGGTTTGAGTGTTGTGCTTGTCGAGCAGTCTGATTTTGGTAAAGGCACTTCCAGTCGCAGTACCAAGCTGGTGCATGGCGGGGTTCGCTACTTGCAACAGGGCAACATTACACTTGTACGTGATGCACTGCGAGAGCGGACATTGTTGAGGGCCAATGCACCCCATCTGGTACACGACCTGCCGTTTGTGATTCCCTGCCGAAGTTGGTGGCAGCGTTTCTTTTATGGCGTGGGTTTGAAGGTTTATGATTTCCTTGCTGTAGGCAATAGCTTTGGAAGATCACGAAACCTTTCCGTGTCAGAAACCATGAAGTCTGTGCCTGTGCTCAGTACGGATCGGATCAAGGGAGGGGTGCTCTACCATGATGGTCAATTCGATGATGCTCGTTTGCTGATCAGTATGGTGCAGACAGGGTATGACGCGGGAGCTTGTTTGCTGAATTACATGCGAGTCACAAGTTTGATTCGCGATGAAAAACAACGTATTTCGGGTGTTACTGTCAGTGATGCCGAGTCGGAACAGCAGTTTACGATCCGTGGGCGTGCTGTGATCAATGCCACTGGCCCGTTTAGCGACGCAATTCGTTCTCTCGATAACGAAAACCAGAAGCCGATGATTGCACCCAGTCAGGGTGTTCACTTGGTTTTGCCTCGTGAGCTTTTCCCCGGTGATTCGGCAATCATTGTACCGAAAACGTCTGACGGCAGAGTGATCTTCGTGATCCCTTGGCATCAACATGCTATCGTTGGAACGACCGACACGCCGATTGATCAGGCTTGTCTTGAACCCAAGCCACAGGCAGAGGAAATTGAGTTCTTGTTGGCAACAGTAGGTGATTATCTTGAACGGCCACCAGAGTCCCAGGATGTGCTTGGGTATTTCACTGGAGTTCGTCCTCTGGTCAAGGGTGATAAATCAGCGCGAACAGCGTCGCTGTCCCGCGATCATGTCATTCGGATATCTGAGCATGGCTTGATTACGATTGCTGGTGGTAAGTGGACGACTGTCCGTAAAATGGCCGAGGATTGTGTCGATAAAGCGGTCCAATTGCACAATTTGACTGCCCAGCCCTGCAGTACAAAAAATCACAGGTTGCGGGGTGCAACAGATGAAGTTGACGTCACTGATGAACGTGCTGTCTATGGGACCGACATTAGCGGTGTGAAACAATTAGAACGGGATCAACCAATCTTGGCAGAATCATTGTCTACCACCTTTGGTATCACTGCAGCGCAAGTCATTTGGGCTGCACGGCATGAGATGGCACGGACTGTTGAAGATGTGCTTGCGCGACGGACCCGCGTGTTGTTCCTTGACGCCCGAGCCGCTGTTGCAATGGCTCCCGCAGTAGCCGCGATACTGGCTGACGAGTTGGGGCATGATGCGGAGTGGTGTCAAACGCAGGTGGAAGTGTTTGAACAGCTGGCTCAAAGCTATATTCCGGTCTCGTGATTGATGTCTGAGACCAAAACCAAAATTTGATTGAGGGAAAAATGAGTCCTTACGTTGCTGAATTTGTTGGAACCATGCTGTTGATCCTGTTTGGCAATGGTGTGGTAGCGAATGTTCTCCTGAAACGAACCAAAGGAAACGATGCTGGTTGGATTGTGATTTCAGCTGGTTGGGGTGTGGCCGTTTATATTGGCGCATTCTGTAGCAATGAATATAGCGGTGCTCAACTCAATCCAGCCGTGACCGTCGCAACGATGCTCAACGGCGACTTGGGTTACTTGATGGGAGCAGGCTACATGCTGGCCCAATTCTTGGGCGCAATGACGGGTGCGCTGCTTGTTTACTTGTTTTACCGAGAACACTTTACGGTGACGCAGGACCCGGATGCTAAATTGGCTTGTTTTTCAACAGCCCCCAATATTCGAAAGTCAGGCCAGGCTTTCTTTTGTGAGATGATTGGAACTTTTGCTTTGATCCTACCCATTTTTCTGATCGCCTCGCCAACATTAGTCCATGAAACCAAATCCCCAGTTGCCGAAACGGTCAGCTCGGATTCTGCGGCCAGTGTGTCTGATGCTGAAAGGACTGACAATGAATCCTCACTCCCCGAATCAACGCTTCCCGAATCAACACTGGGACTGGGCTCGCTTGGATTGCTTCCTGTGGGTTTGTTGGTGTTCGGAATTGGTATGTCACTCGGTGGGACGACGGGATACGCCATCAACCCGGCACGTGATCTCGGGCCACGATTGATCCACGCCTTCTTGCCCATCAAAGGTAAACGGGATAGCGACTGGAGTTACGCGTGGGTACCTGTGGCTGGACCAATCGCAGGTGCCATTCTTGCCACAGGCGTGTTCAAGCTTCTTTCCATGACAGTCTCATCCTGATGTGTTGTTGTATCAGGAATTGAGCTTGTTGAGTCATCTGCCAACGATTCCATGGGTTGGCCCGCGCCTACAGATGCATCCCAGTCCCCAACTCGCACTTCAGTTTGATGACTGGAGTGCCGTGTTCTTCGAGTAGGCAGTGTTCTTCGACTAGCGCACTGTCCTATTTTTCGAGTACGTGGTTCCTCACTCTACCGTGATCGGCAGGCTTTTTGAGTGGCTGTTGAATTCCGGTGCGTACATGCATTGGATTTCTGCCACGCCTGTTTGATACTTGCCTCGTAGTTGGACACGTGTCGAATATTCAAAGACATAGGTACCCTTGGGTAGGTAGTCAATGAAGAAGTGACTGGCCGTGTCACGGGTCGACTCGTAATAGGCGAGTCCATCCTGGAACTTGTATCGAGACAGCACATTCACTGGTTCCGTCCCACTGCCGCGGTAATCTTTGAGGTGGATGTATTCCATATCCCGGTCGGTCTTCAAAACGACACGTACGACTAATTCATCACCCACTGCAACTGGGCCTGTGACCGGTTCGAGCGTTGGTCCGCTGGCGGTATTCTTCTTGGTGAATAGCTGTTTTGTCAGCTTCAGGGGTGTGCCTTCATAGGCGGTCACTTTGGACATGTCTTCCATGTATTGCCAATGAACACTTCCCCAAGCAACTCCTTTGTCGATTTTCTTGACAACGATATTGCCTTGATCGGGTTTCACATCTGA
>CAXGRW010000188.1:0-8672 GCA_964012125.1 uncultured Rhodopirellula sp. | reverse complement strand
GCGTTACGGTTCAGCGTTACGGTTCAGCGTTACGGTTCAGCGTTACGGTTCAGCGTTACGGTTCAGCGCGGACAGCAACGAATGGTGAAGACAAACCCAACGGCAACCCCGCCTTAACCATGCATCGTTCTTGCCAGTGGCAGATACGAGGCGGACAGAAGCTACGCCCAGCATCACGGAAGCGATCGCAGTTTCAATACTTAGGCGATCCTTGCCTTGCGTCTGCTCTTTCTGGACAGCGGCTCAGGATAGGCGGCGGATGCCATGCCTCTATGCCCACCCCTTTGTGGTCCACGACCGCCTAAATGGGTACCTTTCCGCTGCTATAGACACTGAACTGTTGAGTCACTGTGATCCCAATGACAAATCAACCCGTGGAAAAAGTGGTCTCTATCGAGTAAAGTTCGTTGAGGGGACAGAGTGATCAAGGGCACTCTGCCATTTCATTAAAACGCCGAAAAACTTGCCTGCCATGCCGACCTACGACTACGAATGTGATGCCTGCGGCCACGCTTTGGAATTGTTCCAAGGCATTAATGACCCAATCAAAAAGAAGTGCCCTGAGTGCGGCAAGAACAAGCTAAAACGCCTCTTTGGTACAGGAGCTGCAATCGTTTTCAAGGGCAGCGGCTTTTATCAGACGGACTACCGCAGCGAAGGCTACAAAAAGGCTGCAGCTGCTGATTCTAAATCCAAAGCTGACTCCAGCTCGGATAAGAAAGACAAAGGAAGCTCCAAGAAAACAGAATCCAAAGGCAGTCAGGCCAAGAAAAAATCGGGCGACAAGTAGGCATGCCGTATCTCCGTTCCCCACTGCGTCTGGACGAGAAGCGCAGTGCACTGATGGTCATCGACCTCCAGGAAAAACTTTGTCCTGTCATTCCTGAGGTGAACGGAATTGAACGGGAAATCATTCGACTGACCAATGCCGCTGCCGTATTGTCAATTCCCGCAGCAGCGACGGTTCAATATCCTCGCGGCCTCGGAGAATTGGTTCCAAGCTTGCAAAGCGTTTTCCCAACACCTGCGAAAAAGGTTGATTTCTCCGCTGCTGTCTGTCGCCAAGCATTAGATGGATGGCTCAAAGATGGACGCGATCAGATCGTGATCTGTGGTATTGAAACGCACATCTGCATCCTGCAAACGGTACTCGATTTATTAGCCGAGGGATTACGCCCATTTGTCGCTGTTCAGGCGGTGGGATCACGTCACCAACAGGATCATGAACTAGCTCTGCAGCGGATGCGTGATGGTGGCGCGACCTTAATTGCAGTTGAATCCGTACTTTTCGAATGGCTAGGAACCGCTCAGCGGCCGGAATTCAAACCCATCAGCCAGCTGGTGAAATCTTCGTGATCACCGAGCAAGTCTGCTCACTTAGAAAGCTGATGTATGTGGCAAGCAGAACTTGATGGAACGCTGACTTCCGATTTCGATTTTTCATGGCAGGCAACCTACCGATCGTTTTACAACACTGCCAGAAAGACCAACTTCAACAACCTTCCAACGTAAGTCACGAAGCAGGACTCGATGTCTGACTCACTTCATCTTCATGAACTCGGCAAGATGACCGTGTTTTACGTGCCGTCGCACAAGCTTGATGACCTTCGCTTCAATGAGAACAAGCAGTCAGCTCGTTCGTCGATCCACGAATACCTGATGCATCGTTATCAGGCTTACACACAGACGCCAACGCCTGTGAAGGGATTCTGGGTCAATCATGAGAACACCCCCGTTCACGACGTGATGGAACGGTTTGAAGTCTCATTCCACGTTGAAGCTGAATTCGATCTATTGATCGAGTTTTTGGTCAATTTGTGCGAAAGGCTGGACGAAGACGCAATCTATGTCACACGTGGCGACCGCAGTTTCCTGGTAACACGAACACCGCGGACTTGAATTACGGGCAATCCGGATCACACCTGCAAAATAGACGCTATTCCCATCGCGTTGGAACTCGGCGTATATCCCGAGGTCGAGCCGACTCAGGCTTATCTGAAGAAATAGTGGCTTCCGGGTTCGAACCAATCGTAGATGACAACCATCGGCCCAATGGACTTGCCATCAAGGCAGGTAACAGGAACACCACGCCCAACAGCGCGCTTGCCAGCAATCCGAACATAAAGAGCGAGAACCGGCTTGTGGGCACAAAATCGCTGAACCAGTAAGCCATCAGGGAGAGCCCACAAACCAGAGTGGTCTGAAACATGGCCCAACCGCATTGTGTGAGTGCACCGTAAGCGGCACGAATCTGACCAAGCCCACGTGCACGACGCGACCCGAATCTACTGAGAAGATGAACCGTATCATCCACCGCGATTCCCAAGGCGACACTGGCCGACATCACCGATCCGATATCCAACGGGATTGCCAACAAGCCCATAAAACCAAACAACGCGACCGTGGGAAACAGATTTGGAGCCATCGCGACCAGACCGCCCAGCACACTGCGCAACATCAACACCATCACGATTGCGATCACACCAAAGGCTGTCATGAAACTACGAAAAAGATCTCTCAGCAAGATTTCCTGAGACTTCTGGACGATCACGACGCCACCAGTCAGCGAAGCCTGAACGGGTAGCTTACTGCCAGCCACCACTTCATTGACCGCGTTACGAATATTATCGAGTGACCCACTCGAATCATCTTCTGCCTGCTGTGGCATGCGAATACTGATTCGCCAAATTTCCCTACCACCATCACGTGCGATGAAACCAAGTTGCCCAAGTGACGACGCCGGATCTCTGATCAGCTTTCGAACCACACTGCGTTGTGCCGTCGCTGCCAAAGTGCGTTTTCCAGAAATGGATGGCACAAATGTAATCGCTGACAAGACACCATCGACATCGTCGAGTTTCAATAATCTCGAATGAGACTTGGCAACCACGGACAACCGTTTCAGCGGATCATCGTCCTCTTTCATTTCGGGAAATGTCAGCAGCAACTCACCCGTCACGGTAGGTGCCACATGATTCTCGAACCATTCATATTGAGTTCGAATATCACTGTCTGGCAGAAACATGCGGGGCACATTCACAGTGCTTTCCAGCCGAGTCAAACCCAGTGACAAGACAATCGACACGACGAGAAAACCAAGAATCGTCGGCCACGGACGAGCAAGCCGCCGACGCATCCATAGCCTCAGCCAAGCAGCCAAGCCGTCACAATGCCCACCCTGATCCGCGTTCTTTTTTCGACGCGACTTGGTGAGCACCATAGCGCCCGGCAATAGCAAAAAAAGCAACACCAGAGTTACAACCACGCCCAATGATGCAACACCGCCAAAGATCCGAACAGGTTCCAGCCGGACCAACATCAGAGAACTTAGCCCGACGACCGTGGTTCCTGTTGCCAGGCAACAAGGTGGAACACCTGCTTTCATCGCGAGGCGGGCTGCCTCAGCACGTGACAGATCCGGAAAGTCAGAAGCAGCATCCAGATAGTAGTTACTCAGATGGATCCCTGCAGAAACAGTCAAGACAAAGATCAGCGGGGGCAAGACGATCAACACAGCATTCATCGGAACACCGGTGTAATAGACCATCGCAAGCACAAGTCCTTCACCGATCACCGCAATCGCCACGATCGATCCCGTCAATGGAATCGAACGCAAACAAAGCAAACACAACACAGCTGCGATCAAGGCTGAGGGAGGTGTAAAAACTCGCATCGACCGCACACTCTCAGTGTCAACTGTTCCACCCTCGAACGGGCCGCCCACCACAGACACCTCACTCGCGTCCCGATCAGTCACCTCACCAATGATTTCTCTAATGCCCGGGATCAGGAGACGTCTCTGCTCAAGCCCTGGCATCGAAAAAGATGCAACGAGACAAGTCTGGCTGGCATCCTGACCAATCAGCGACCCCTGTAAACGGCGGACAGCAGCATCGCGAGGAAGATTCACTGGCGAGGAAGTTAAACGATCAAGAGTTTCCGTTCCGGTAAGCAACCACTTCAGCGGGTGTTCCAATCCGGTCTGCTCGCGCAACCCGACGATTCTATCGACAACGTTTGCCGTCACTTCCGAACCAAACTCGTCATTCAATCGCTCAGCAATCACCTCACTCAAAGCACCGTTGTCACTACCTACCCCGGGTTCAACCAATGGACTCAACGCGGTAGCAACCGCCGCAAGTGAAACCGAGTCCAGATCAGATCCTTCCCAAGCGATCATGATCAGGTCAGCGGCTGAAAAGCTCTTCACAAAGTCATCAAACTCGATCTTCTCAGGAACGGTATTCGGAATCCAGTCCGAGGGTCGATTGAAAAGTGATTCGATCGCAGCATGTGAATGAAAGATGGCCGGAACGGCAAGCAACGCCAACAGGACAACGCCAACCTTAAACCGTCGAAGATATTTCTGCCGCAGCAAATCTTCGTGGTTCATGGTCAATCCTCACACAAAGTTTATTCAAACCAATGGGCTCGCTGGGAGACTTTAAACGAAATCGGTACAGCAACCCCTCGAAGCGCAGCATTCACTCTCGTGTACGCCGCACGTCATGTTGGCGAAACCAGCCCGATTTTGCCAGTGGGCAGAAACCAGCGTCTGCCCCTACAAAACACGCATTTCCCCTGAACTCGCTTTCCCTGCCTTACACCACTGCGAAAAAGCAGGCCAGCAATTAGACTTTAAAGGTAGTTCACCTCTGCGTCTGAGTTCATGAACTCTGCGTGCGAGTACACTCGGAGTGCAGTCAAAACGGTGCAGGAACACGGGACACCTAAAGCAGGATCATCGAGCCTTGCATTGCTCGCCTCGCAGGAGTGCTCCGTATCCGCCTGTTGCTGTGCCAAGGATTCACGAGTAGGCGGTTCACAAGAATAAGACGGACATCCACCAGCCACAAATCGCCTAGCCACTCATCGCCGCATCCGACTAGCACACATGCACAGCGATTCTCTTCTCCTGAACGTCTCACCATGAACACGACTCAAGCATCGCAGGCTCCCCTCTCGCTGCTCAGCGTCGTCATCCCTGCAATGGATGAGGCGGGGTGCATTGCATCGACTGTCGAACATTTACACCTGACCTTAAAGCTGAAATCCATTCCACATCAAATTGTTGTCGTTGATGATCACAGCAGTGATTCAACTTGGCAGATACTTCAAGAGATGGCCGTTTCGAATGATTCCCTGAGTCCGGTCAAGAACGATTCGGAAAGTGGTTTCGGCCGCGCGGTGTGCTGCGGCATCGATGCTGCCAAAGGTGATGCGATCGTAATCATGATGGCTGATGAATCCGACGACTCCAATGATGTCGTCCGCTATTGGGAACTGCTCAACGAGGGTTGGGACTGCGTGTTTGGCAGCCGATTCATGAAGGGAGGCGGTGTCATCGATTATCCTTGGCTGAAACTGAGACTGAATCGGCTAGTCAATCATCTGATTCGCTTGCTCTTCAGGATCAGGCTCAATGACACTACCAACGCTTTCAAAGCATATCGCACTTCAACGGTACAAGGCTGCCAGCCATTGATTTCTCCCCACTTCAATTTGACTGTCGAACTACCGCTCAAAGCAATTGTTCGTGGCTACAGTTGGAAAGTCATCCCGATCACGTGGAAGAATCGTCGATCGGGCGTCGCGAAACTTAAGATGCGTGAGATGGGTAGTCGCTATTTCTTTATCATTGCTTATGTGTGGCTTGAAAAATACTTCAGCCGTGGCGATTATCTCGCAACAGGGCAAGCCGACAACGAGTGTTCTTCTTCTCAGCCCGAGGGGATAAAACATTGAGCAAGAAAGCGAACCGGAAACATAAGATATCGCCGGCAACGAATGACGTAAAACACTCACCAAAGTCGGGCGATCAACATCGCATTGGATGGCGAATCGCTTGCATCTTGCCCGCGATCACTGTTCTCGTGGCAAGCTTCTTATTTCCTGCCAATCGTATCCATGAAGACGAGATCTACTGGATTGGCTCTAGCTATTACTACCAACTCGCCGTCGTTGAGGGTGATGCCTCCAACGCTGACTGGCAATTACTTCCTGCTCGTGAAAATCCCGTGCTTGGCAAGTATGTGATTGGACTTGCGTTACAAATTGCTGGACACCCGATCACGACACCTGACCTACTCGGTTCGTTTTATTTGATATTCGCTGACGTCCCAGGTGCCTGGGGAACTGGTGAAGCGATTGAAAAACGCCTTGCCGTGGCAACAAGGGTCACCCCCTCAATGCGAGATCCGATACGCAGTGGTCAGGCACTACCGCTCGATGATACCCAACTGGTCACCACTCGACGCACCAGCCTTATCTTCGGCATGCTTGCGGCGATCGGAATCGCAGTGATTGGACAGCAGTGCAAATGGAGAGCAGGTGGATTAATAGCAGGCGTTCTATTCAGTTTGCACCCGATCGCAGTTGAATCATGTTCTTTGGCGATGATCGACATCATCGCCATTGCATTCTCAATCTGGTTCATGGTGGGGATAATGCACATCCTGTGCTTAACTGCAAACCTGACAGTGGACTGCAAACAGAAAGCGACGGTAAAGACTAGGCATCAGGCAAGCAACAAGCGACAGCCCGGCGAAAACACAGACAGCGATGCTATTACCAGGCCAACAAATCGCAACAGTCGACAATTGCTACAGCGAGCAAGCATGACCCTGTTCACCGCCATCATGCTGGCCTTTGCCTGCGGTTCAAAGATGAACTCGCTGGTAGTTGCCGCAACGGCGGCCGTATGCGGCGCGTGGTACGTAGGAAAACTTTTGCGACAGCGAGTTAAAATCTACCGTTCATCTCAGAACCACAAACCGACAGAGGAGAGTGGATTCCGATCTCCCTCTGCAAACCTTGTGGCCTTAAGTAATCAGGTATCGATGTTGTTGATCGTTGCGGTCATCGCAGTATTTGTGTTCATTGGCTCAAATCCGACACTTTACGGTGATCCCATCGATGGCGTCATGGCTCTTTCGTACGAACACACACTGACAGCGGATATACAGGAAGTCATACTTGGAGGGCGATTGAACAGTGTCACAGAGAGGCTACAAGCGCTAGCTGCCTTAGTTTGTGGCGGCCCCGTCGCGTTCACCATCCTTTGTCTGATCGTCACATGGGCTGGTTATGAGTGTATTCGAAACCGATCCGTGGGAATCGTCATCGTGCTCTGGTGGTCGATCGCACTACTTCTATTGATCATTTGGATGCCCTTTGCATGGGAACGATATACGTTGCCCATCATTCCACCGACCACGCTTATCTTGGGAGCGGTTACTGAGCATGCTGGCCGCTGGCTGTGTTCCAAACTTTTCTCAGTAAATCGTCATGTGGTAAGCGCCAGCGAATGATGATTAAAAACCTCACAAGCTCGAAAGACCATAGGATCCAGTCATACAAACTGGCTTCAACCAACTCGTACCGAACCTGCCGGCCATGATCATCCGTTTTCTCAACTTTCTCACTGCTGGCCCATTTTGGATTTGCAAGGTTTGGCTTCTATCCCTGTTCGCGGCCTTGTCGTTCAGCTGTGTGCCAGCCGTATTTCGCGATGGCTTGGCGTGGAAAGATTTAAATCCTCCCTTACCACCCGCGTATGAACTGAAAGCTGATCAGCCGTTGGCTGACACGGCAGAATTGACGATACCCGCTGACCCTGGGGCACGAAGTCACGGGGCCAAACTGACCCCACGAGTGTTCAGTGCTGGCTGTCTTTTTCTTGCGAAGCAACTGAACTTGCATCCCTATTTACCGGCATCCCTCGGTGGCTGCCTGCTTCTATTATCCGGAATCATCGCGGGATACCGGATTACTGGTGATCGAAATATCGCCTTGGGAACATCACTGATTTTGGCTGGGCTGTACGCATCCAACGCCTGCTTCTCGATGAACTTCGAACCCAAGCCGTTCGATGGTGTTGCGATTGGTTTGGTTGCCTTGACCCTCATGTTGATTGATCGTCCCATCCTCTTCACAGCATGCGCGTTCGTGGCTTGCTGGACAGATGAACGTGCCATCATGTCTTTGGTGTTGATCGGCATGACGACTTTGTTAGTGGTGAACATGGATAAGAAGACTCGCCAAAACCGTTGCTGGATGCTGGTTGGGGCAATCTTGAGCTACGTCATTTCCAGAAAACTCCTGGAAGCCATCGCCAACTGGTCTCCAGCCGACTTCAGCATGCTTGGTGAAAACCTACTGACATCGACAGCCTATGCTCAATTAGCTGGCTGGAGCTGCTTTGAGGGAGCGTGGATCTTGCTCGCGATGGCGATCTGGACAAACTGGCAAAACCGTTCACCCCTCGCCAGCATAAGCATCTTGCTCGCTGCACTGGGATGTGTCGGATCCTGCCTGATCGTCTTGGATGTCTCCCGTGCAAGTTGCTTTGCCTTTCCATTGATTTTTGCAGCTTTGGCATCGCTTACACCCGAATTCAAGACCGACGCAACCTCCAAAACGGCCAAATCTTCAGAGCCGACCTCCGCTCGAAGCGAGAAAGGCAAAGGGCACGGCAAACCCCGCAAGAAAGCCAAGCCGACAATAAGCACGCAGAAACTTGCAGCATCAACCGATTTTGATGCCAATATCACGGCCAGCCCAACGAATTGTATTACTGGACCCGTGTTTCTCGCCGCATTGATCTCGCTGCTTTCGACAAATTGGGAAATCATCATGGCAACGGTCATGAGTCCCTGCCCCTCGACGCTGAT
>CAXGRW010000187.1:0-8708 GCA_964012125.1 uncultured Rhodopirellula sp. | reverse complement strand
TATTCCAAACTGCTTGCACACGCAGACAAGCTTGCACACGCAGACAAGCTTGCACGCCCAGACATGACAGAAGAGTAGTGGATTCACAGACAACCGCATGGTTGCTAATCGCATCAGGCAATGCCGGGCCGTTTGTAAAGTGGGCGTTCACCACAATGCTTGAGCCACCGCACCCACAATCGGGCCTCCAAACCCGAATTCATTGGGTACTGGCGATCGCTCATTTTACTCACCACCAAACGCAGCTTCAGCCTGCACGTCGCTGATCATCTTCGCCAGCATTTTCGCGACCAACTCATGCCCTTTGTCATTTGGGTGAACGCTGTCCAGCAGCAAGTCGTCAGCAGACTGTCCCGGCTGCTTAGCGAAACGTTCATACTCTCTCCAGACGTCAACCAACAATATTCGTTTTTCGTTAGCGAGATCTCTTACCGCGCGGACATATTGCTGCGTCCGTGCAACGCGCCAGTCATCAATGGTCGATCGCGGACGATTGGGAGTCATAAGAATGACGCGGGCGCCATCCTTACTCAGTGTGTCAACGATCTGTGTCAAATTGGTTGCGTATTTATCAACTGGAATGCGTGATGAATCATTTACTTCATCGGAATCGATCCAAGAGTCGTTCCAACCAAACTGTACAACAACGATATCTGGCTTGAGATTTCGCACAGCATCATCAATTCGATCGAGCGCATGTCGTCGATTGTGGCGAGCATTATCTGTCAGTCTTCCGGTATGGCTGCCACCAACACCCGCATTAATCACTTTAGCCTCGATGCCGCTGACCTTGAGCACTTCCGGTAATCGGTCCGCGTAAACTTGTTTCACGGTTCGACGTGTGGCCGTTGTTGAATCGCCAAACGCGACAATTGTGAGAACCTGCGACGGTTCATCTGCAAAAACCTTGCCGCCAACCACGAGAGCCGCCAACACTAAAATCAACGCGAGGGCTGTTCTTCTTGTGGATACTTGTCTCATTTTCGGATCCTGCTTGTGGGGTTGTCACGCCCGCGTTAAATAATCAATTGCGACCGGCGGACAAACCGTTGTCGTACTCCGTCTCGATCAATTGCTCTACCATCGCCTGATCTACCATCGCCGCTTCCGTTGGGCACCGAGCGACTCCGGAAACGAAAATACACACGAACTGTAGTTCGTAGAACGTTCAACCGTGAATACATCTAAAAGGAATCGAACTCGCCAACGAACACACTTTTAACAGTTTAAGTCATTCCAAAGAAAATATTGTTACGAAGAGGGTTCCTCTCGAGGAGGCGTCGCTTCGGCACTCCCTACCCGCTAACAGTTCCAAAGAACAATAGAATTCACGTGGAGCGTCACCGAATCGTAGAACCAGATTTCACGCTTGATGTGCGGCTTGGGGAACTTGGTTCCATGACCAAATCGCATCAAATTCAGAGTCCGCTGGGTTCCGCGGCTAGCGGCGATAGGTATTGAGCTTGGCATCCCATTTCAAGTGCTGACGATTCTGGTGCACCCAGTCTGCGGTAGCCTTGCCGTCAGGCAGTAATGCTCGTAACTGTTCCTCAGCACACTCCCGCAGCTCGGTGTTGGGGTACTCGCAAAGCGCGACTAACAAGTCAAGGTTCCGCCAGGCATCTTGGTGACCGCATAGCCGCCGGACGATCTCTTGTTGCACACGCCTTAGAAAGGGTTGCTCTTCTGCTGAGAGCTTCGCTTCAACGGGTGCCAGCGACGAGAGACCAAGTTCGACCAGACCCGCTTCGTCCGATTTCGCAATCAACTCCTGCACGCGGCTCGCTTCGCGTCCGCCAACATCCGGCCGCCACTTGAGCATCCGCAACAGCCAGCTAACTTCCTCCGACTGGACGGTTTTCAATCCGATGTGCTTCTTAACCACGACATTGGGCCTCTGGTCCGAGATCCACTGGGTTTCGGGACCGCTAATATGAAACAAGGGCAACCACAGTTTGGTCGTCCTTCGGCCGTATTGAGTTCTCGCGGAAACTGGGTGCATCAAGGGAGAGTCACCCTTACGCCTGCAATGGATTTCCAAACTCAAATATTTGTCGATTTTTGCCAGAATCGTTCCCGTCGGTGAAAAAAAGAGTATCGGGTCTTCGAGGTTGGACCCCAAGGCGAACCCGTTCCCCGTTGGCGACACACAAACAGTCATACCGAAGTGCTTGTCCGTGTCCCAAGCTCGTTCAAAGACACCTATTTCTTCAGCCTCTCCATTAGGATCTATTCGAAGCGTTCGAAAGCGAAACTTATAGGGTCCATGACTGCTGTGTCCAGTGCCGGTGAGTGACACCGCTTCGACACGAAAGCGACCATCGTGGCTGTGAGTGACCGAATTCTGCGCTCCTCCGCAGCATTGACCAAATGACGGGACGACCGAACACGGCAATCCAAGGAGTAGAAGAGTGCAAGCAGCCACAAATCTTGGCAATGTTTGTTTCAGGCACATCTTGGTTTTCCTAGGACAAACGTTAATGGTAAACGACTCGCCATGATAACGGCGATTGAAAATCCAAACATCCACGACGACCTTGGTGCATGAAGTTGTGATGCCAGCTTATTCGGCGGTGAGTCCGGCAGCAAGTTATCCAAAACCGCCTTGTTCTAAATCGCGAATTGAGAACCCGGATCACTGAATTCGCTCTCTGGAAATGAATGTCCATCATGCCAGTACCGGATGGCAGTCAACTCTTCAGCCTGATCAACATAGGTGATCGTATCGAAGTATTTTCCTTCTGACGTTCTTACACGCCGTGTCACTTCCTTGACACCGTTTTTTCCAGTGTCTTCCTCAACGAACTTCCTTACATTCGCAGGCAGATCATCAATCAAGATGATCTCTGCCGGAAGCACTGTCTGTGAGAAAACATCAAGTCCACCAGAAGACACAGGCCCACCGCCACAGCCCGAATTACACCCCATGGCGGAGCGCAATAATGCAAGTGCCGTAGCTTGGGTAACGAGTCTCGTTCTAGTAGTTTCTTTTGTAAATTATGAAAAACGGTAGCGAGGCATAAGGGGAGAAGAAAAGTTCAGGAGGCGAGCAATCAGCAATGACTAAAAATTGCCTGTCCTCTTCTTTCCGTTTCTGCTTAGGCTAATCGTTAGAAGACGAACGGTTCTTACGTTTGTCAATTACTGTGACTCCTGTCGGAACGTTGACATCCGACCAACGAATGGAACCTCCTGTGTAAGCTTTGATCACTGCGGGCGGTCCCTGTTTCGCTTCGGCGGGATCGATCAGACTGAGTTCACACCCCAAGCGAATGGATTGAACGAGGAATCCGATCAGCGGCATACGGAACCGCAGAAGCAAGTAAACATTCTCCTCGTCGAATAAAAAAGTGCTACTTTCGTGTGCCCGGTCCATGTTTCGGCAGCGGATCCAGTGGCAGCCCCGTCGACACGAGTTCGATCCCACTTAGCAAGCTCTGACCCTGATGCGTGGTAAAGGTGAGCGTGCAATCGCCATCGAGCTGAACACCTGTGATTTCTTTGACCAAGCACTTCATCTTGCCTTGGGCTTCGACGAAGATATCGAAATTCGAGAGCACAGGTTTTCCCTGAAGAGAGACATCGAACACACGGGCTCCGGCCACAGTGTGTTGTGGTTCGACAAAGTACAACCGTACCGTAAAAGTTCCGGGCTTCAGGTCCGACAGACGCAAGTACTCGAGGCCTTGTGCGCCGGAGGCACAGACCCAAGGCCAGCCTTTTCCTACCTGCGTGAATAGGGAATGGTGATAAAAGTAGTCAGGTTCCGCCGGTTGAGTCTGAACTTTTATCGCGGGCGAGGGCCCGCCCACGCTGGGATGATCGAGAAATAAAGTTCCACTGTGAGTCATCCGGTCCCCCGGTGCACCGAGGTTGACGCCGACACGCACCATTAGTTTCGCGGTGCCCGGTCCCCAAGCAGTCCATTGTTCGAAAGTCTGCGGCATACTAATCAGCGCGGCGCCGCTTGGCAGCGGGTAACTACAAGTACAGCCCTCGTAAAAATACGGCATGTTCAAGACACCGTTAGCCGGAATGACACTATTCGTACAACCAGAGCGTGGACCGGCAATATTAACGGTGCCACTTTCAATACGTTTGTCATAGAAGGCAGGAGTCGCCGAACGCATCGTAATCAAGTGGCCATAGTCCACACCGCCGTCGCAGCCATAACTCTTGACATAGCATCGTGGCTCAATGAGCCCGGTCAGCGGACTCGTCATTTGACCCTTATCAGCCTGCCGCTGAAACGGATAGGACTTCGGCTTCTCGCCTCGGGACTCCAGTTCCTGCAAATGTGCCTCAACGTACGGCGGACGAAATTGATAGGGCGGGCGAAATTCGGCGGGCGATGTTTTAGGGATTTGCGCTAACCGTGATTCAGCCTCGTCGTGAGACATGACGCGGCCGGTATAGACGTCCATGAAGGTTTCCTTGAGCAAGCGGAACCGCCCGGTTCCGTCTCGATGGAAATGGTTGACGGGCCCCATCTTATCGACTTTGCCTTGCCAATCCTTGTCCTGCGAAATCATGACGCCGCCTACGATCATTGGTTGCGGGGCCCGTTTGAAGCGTGCCAGAGAATCGTCGAACCATAAAATTCCCAAAGGCGCACGCACACGGGCGTCGGGCGCTTTCCAGTCATTTGTGTAATCGACAGCGCCGGGTAACGCGCCCGATCGGCGGACGAGCAGCAAGTCGCCGTTTCGTTCAACCCGGGCTTCGCTATGCCCAGCTTCACGGAGCCACGCCTGAATTTCATTGTCTCGCGTTGGTTCTACGGCAAGGCAAGCAACGCCCCCGTACGGCTTGAGTCGATCATATAACGTCAGCAAAGATTCAGCGCTCGTATTGAGCCCTGTCGCATCTTTGTCCTCGATCAAAATCAGATCGGCAAGGTACGGCGGAAACGCGACTTCTTCGAGCCTGCCCGCCACGATCGACACCCGGCCTGCCGGCAGGGAAGGTTCAAGGAGTCGTCGTCGTATCGTCTCCGCATCCGATTCAGCGGGGGCTAATGCGATGACATTCAGATTTGTGTCAGCAGCCAATTGTTCCGCCAACCGGCCATCACGCGTGCCGAGCACGAACGCGTAACCGTCACGAACGCCGGTTAGCGTGCGTAAGCGGGCAATCGTTGACGCCAGTTTCTTATCGAGATTCGGCTTGCGGACAGCTTGGGCCGTGTGAACGATCGGTGAAACTTCGCTATCGCCAAAACAATAAATCGCACCGTCGCGAGTGGTGACGAACAGTCGGCCATTGGAAGCAACGACGCTGTGAATGTCACCATCAACTCCCTGCACTCCGTCAGCATACTTCAGCAGTGTTCCGCCCAGCCTGACCTGAGTCCTCGATCCGGCGACTCCTTCGCCCGTGCGCGAGCCACCTTCATGCAAATCGCGATTGACAACACTGTCAAACTTAATCTTGCCGCGTCGAATATCGCGTGCGACTTCCGGAGCGAGTTGCATAAACCAGCCGCCGGGAAAGCTTCCTTCGGACGGCAGAGTGAAATCGATTAATTCACCACTGTGGCGATCGAAAGTGGCCGGTCGCGCCGCACCACAGGGGACGAGCAGTTTATCTCCATGAACCAACAAGTATCCTTGCGGTGAGAGCCCTCCTAAAGCTTCGGCCCCCGCATGCGGTTGCTTACCATACAACGCTCCACAACGATCGTTGACCCATTTGACCGCGCCAGATTGAGCGTCGAGCGCGTAGACAAACACGCCTTCCAATGGCCAGACTCCAGCTGCGAAATAGACGGTCTCGTCGGCCAGCACCGGTCCCCCGCGGACCGGCCAAACCGAAATCAATCGACCATTGCCCAGGATTTTTCGGTTGGAAGGAACGACTCGAAACTTCCACTGCAAGTCACCATCGGACGCGCGCAAACAGTACAGATGCCCGTCATCCGACCCGAAGTAGAGCTTGTCGCGATACGCAACCGGTGCCAAACGCACGGGACCCGCGGTGTAAAATCGCCACTTCTCGTTCCCCGTCTCGACTGCATAAGCGACAACCGCGTCGATATGCGGCAGCGCCACGTACATGGTGTCACCCAAAACAATCGGCTCGTAACCCTGATCAAACTGAAGCCGTGACTTGCGGAACGTCGGAATTACCGGAGGAAGCTGCCGCTTCCATTGCAGGCACAGAGGCTCAGGAATCTGCTCGACTGAGATATTCGTACGGCCGGCGTCATGTCGCCAGGTGGGCCAATCCTCACCAGCAGCCGTGCAGGCCGACGACAATAGCCCCAATAGCGTAACGGCGTAATAAAGCGTGACTCTGTGCATGGAAATGCCGTGGGGTCAAAAAAAGTGAAACGAATACTCTGACTGATGACTCTAAACTTTAAAATTGCATCCTCAGATGAAGACGCTTTTGTGTATCGCATGTGAGATTAGAACTGTCTCATCCACAAAACGACTGGGCACATTGTTCGAAACCATGACTTTAGTGACTAACCTGCTAGTTTACAAAATGGTGCGTCTGCAAAAGAATCGAAGTGACATGTGTTCCCAGTCGCACTGCGTTCGGATGATGCACCTGCCGCCACGCAATTTGAAATCCACCCCGGTGATGAATGGAAAGCCCTCTACCCATGATTCCGTCTTCGGGTAGTGTGAAAGTCGGATTGTGGGAGTCAGGGACATCGTCTTTAACACGGCAACAATACGCCTCACTACGAGCCGACCGTAACGCTTTTCTTGAACCGCTCAATCGCCTGCTTCATCGACTGGGTGACTTCAGGATGCTGGTCGGCCGCATCGGTGAGTTCTCGAGGATCGCGTTCAAGATTAAAAAGCTGAACATTTTCTTCTTTGACAATCATTTTCCAATCGCCGCGCCGCATGGCCGTCCCTAACTTGGGTTCGTATCCGAAGAAGATATCTCTGTCTGGGAAATCTTTTTGCTCAAGCAGATGCGTCTTGAAACTGGCCCCATCAAGGTTGTTCGGGTTACCTTTCGAGATGCCTGCGATCTCGGTGAGCGTTGGAAACAGATCGAAGCCAACGATTAACTTATCGGATTGGACCCCTGCCTTGATCTTGCCGGGCCACCACGCAACCGCTGGCACGCGGTGCCCACCCTCATAGTGGCTGAACTTGCCGCCGCGGAACTTACGGAACTCTTTTGGGCTCATTCCCACAGCTCCGTTGTCCGACAAGAACATAACAAGAGTGTTCTCTGCCAAATCGAGATCATGAAGTGTGTCAAGGATCTGCCCAACACCTTCATCGAGGTCTTGCAACATCCACCTGTACTTGTCGCGATTCTTGTCGTTAATCTGATTGGGATTCTCGCCCTTGAGTCGATTGTCCGGTGTGTCCTCCACGGTCTGGTAAGGGTTGTGCACCGCAGCGTGCGAGACATATAGAAAAAACGGATTGTCTTTGTTGCGTTTGATGAAGTCGACGCTACGGTCAGTAATGATGTGCGTCGAGTAGCCTGGCGCGTCCTTCTTTTCAAGGCCGACTCGCCACGCCCCATGCTTGTGATAATCCGTCGCGCCGTTGAGGAAGCCGACGAATTCGTCGAACCCATGGTGGACGGGGTTGTACTGGTCTTGATATCCACAGTGCCACTTGCCGAAAAGAGCAGTCGCGTAACCATGATCCTTGAAGACCCGCGCGAGAGTAGGGACCGAGGGAGATATGCCGCTCTGAGGTTCCCGACTACCAACGATCACATCAACGATACCGACACGCTGCTGATACCGGCCGGTAAGGAAGGCCGCACGAGTCGGACTGCAGACCGAAGAATTTGTGTGAAAATCAGTGAATAGCATTCCCTGTTTAGCCATCTGTTCAATGCGCGGTGTTCTCACCCAACCGTTGTACAGGGTCATATCGCAGCAGCCCAAGTCATCAGCCAAAATGACCACGATGTTCGGCGGGCTGTCAGCGTGCGTCAAACTTGACACAACGACACAACAATAAGAAATCAACAAACAGGCGAGCATACGCAACATAAGAAGTTATCGTTGTGAGACAGTTAAAAGGGTGGTTTTTACCAAACCAGTTCCACTTCGATTGAACGAAGCAATGTGCGGTTGGCTGAAACAAACGTCATAGGTCTAGTCTATCTCATTGAACCGTTGGAATGGATTCTCAAATCTGTTGGTCAGACTCGCTACTTTGCCGAGAGATTGATCCAAGTTCGTTTTTTCCATACACAATCTCCGCGAAAACAATCAGCGGATCAGGTGAAACAGTCGGGTGAACTCCCGCATTGAGATGAAATGGAAGCGAGTCGCGTGACCGAACAACGATGTTGATTAAGGTCATGTTTGCACCCTCTGTCGATAAAAAAACGCCTGTACACCGTGTTGAATTCCCTAGCACATGCCCCTGTCAGGTCCCCATCCCTTGCAGCCCCAGATTCGTTCGACCATGCAGAGAGCACGGTGCTCATCGGCATCAAGAACAAGTCAGACGTGATAACGATTCTCACAGACCTCATATGAAGTAAGATATCCTCGATGGTCCGGTGTCGTCGTCAGTTCGACGAAGGACAAACAGGACGCTTCCTGAATAGATTCGAGTTGCAAGGAACTCCAATGAGTAACCGTATGGTCCACTTATTCATACTCTCACTGCTGATCACTTGCCCTGCTTTGGCAGAAGCCAAGACAGTCAAGGTGTTCATCCTTTCCGGTCAATCCAACATGGAAGGAAAGGGCAACCCCGTTCACCTGG